>NZ_JBLZPH010000143.1:0-35182 GCF_049199205.1 Shinella sp. M31
ACCGTGAATTTCTGGACCTTCGTGGTGTTCTCCCATTGTGTGTCTGGGAGGGAGGTAGTGTGGGGGCCGCGGAGAGCCAAATCGTGAAAGGGCGAGCGCGACCAGTTGCGATCGAATGTGGGCATACAGCGCTCTATGGCAGCTTCTTCTCGCGGATGCGTCGGTGCAGGAGGTGGCCAGCGGGCGGCACCGCGCAGAAAGAGAGGCATATTTTGTTAGAGGTCGATGTTACGTGTAGTGGCTAATTAATGATGGGTGCATTCCTCAGAGAACATCGAAGAGTTAATTCCTGAACTCATGTTTTCCGCTTTCTTTTTTATCTTTGTATGTTTTAGCGGCTAACAAAAATTTTTCGCGCATAGAGTTGTCGTCAATTGACGACAGATATGTCCCTAAATCTTCAGAAATTTTCAGTGCTTTATTTAAATTTTCTTCGATAACTGAGGCGCGTTTTCGCTTCCCAAATCTATTTTTTATGAAAGTTAGCTGTCGGTCGCTGCTGCCATACGCTAATTTGTCAGCATTTTCTATTATCTCTGTATTGACCGCTTGAGATATGTTTTTTGCGTTTTGGCTTTTCAATTGTCTAATGAGCAATCTGTTTGTCACGGCAACAAATAGTTTTTTCGGACTGAGTGGTAAGGAAATCGCGGTCTCTCCTCCGGTTTGTTCGCCTCTTTCTACCATAACCGGCCGATCTGACGTCAAAAGTTCGTGTGTAGATGTGCTTAAATCTATAACATCCCAGTCCATTCCCACTATTTTTTCAACAATATCCTCGTTAGACATAATTTCTATAATATGTTCAATCGAGCGAGATACGGCTGATTTTTTGAGCTCTTCGAATGCTTGCCCTGCCTCAGAATGAAATTCTTTCGGGGCATGTCGAATGACGAAGTTCATCAAGCCGGATACTGTTCCTGATTCTAGATTCCTCAATATATCTTTTATGATATTTATTTCTCTCGGCGCCCTGAGCAGTAGAGTCATTATGAAATGGGCCCACGCGCGACGATCTTGAGGGTGGACGGGGCCACCGCTTAATAAAGCTTGGCATGCGGTTGCAGCCTTATTGTCTACAGGCGATAGAAAGTTTTTCTCAACCGCATACGATAGTTCTCCAGAAATGCCTTCAATCGCATATAATTTATCTATATATCCGGTTCCCTTCGGGTGGACCCGTCGCGGCTTTATTTCATTCATAAAGGGTGTGCTAAATTCAACTAATTTCCCAGATTCTTCGTTGCACCAATTTTTTAAGTAGAAAACTGGAAGAAAATGGTGCCGTTTCGGTTCATTCATGTCATTGTTTTCTCTTAAATTGGCAAAATTAGTTCTAATACCGAGTTTCGATCGCGTCAATTTATGATGTTTTGAAAACGACTTGTTCAGTCGGTGCCTGTAGAGGTAGGTTGCCTAAGCCTCTTCCAATCCCCCCCAAATCCCCGTATACCGCGCGACGCAACGCGCCGGGGCATCCGGCCTCTTCCCTTCGCATACCACCCGCATTCGTTGGCGGGACTGGATAGGAGAATTTCATGTCTGCACCTGTTTCCCTGACATTTCCCGATGGCTCCGTTCGCGAATATCCCGCGGGCTCGACGGGGCGTGATGTGGCGGAGGCGATTTCCAAGTCGCTGGCCAAGAAGGCGATTGCGATTGCGCTCGATGGCGAGCTGCGCGATCTCTCCGAGACCGTTTCGAACGGCCGGATCGAGATCGTTACGCGCGAGGACGACCGCGCGCTGGAGCTGATCCGCCACGATGCCGCGCATGTGATGGCCGAGGCCGTGCAGGAGCTTTGGCCCGGCACGCAGGTGACCATCGGCCCGGTCATCGACAACGGCTTCTACTACGACTTTGCCAAGAACGAGCCCTTCACGCCGGACGATCTGCCGAAGATCGAAAAGCGCATGAAGGAGATCATTCAGCGCAACAAGCCGTTCACGCGGGAAATCTGGTCGCGCGACAAGGCGAAGGACGTCTTTGCCGCGAAGGGCGAGGCCTACAAGGTCGAGCTGGTCGATGCGATCCCGGCGGGACAGGACCTGAAGATCTATTACCAGGGCGACTGGTTCGACCTGTGTCGCGGCCCGCACATGGCCTCGACCGGCCAGATCGGCACGGCCTTCAAGCTGATGAAGGTCGCGGGCGCCTATTGGCGCGGCGACAGCAACAATCCGATGCTGACGCGCATCTACGGCACCGCCTGGCGCACGCAGGAGGAGCTCGACAGCTATCTCAATATCCTCGCCGAGGCCGAGAAGCGCGACCACCGTCGCCTCGGCCGCGAAATGGACCTGTTCCATTTCCAGGAGGAGGGTCCGGGCGTCGTGTTCTGGCATGGCAAGGGCTGGCGCATGTTCCAGACGCTCGTCGCCTATATGCGCCGTCGTCTTTCCGGCACCTATGAAGAGGTGAACGCGCCGCAGGTGCTCGACAAGTCGCTCTGGGAAACCTCCGGCCACTGGGGCTGGTACCGCGACAACATGTTCAAGGTGACCGTTGCCGGCGACGAGACCGACGACGAGCGCGTCTTCGCGCTGAAGCCGATGAACTGCCCGGGCCATGTGCAGATCTTCAAGCATGGCTTGAAATCCTATCGCGAACTGCCTGTTCGCCTTGCGGAATTCGGCAACGTGCATCGCTATGAGCCTTCCGGCGCGCTGCACGGGCTGATGCGCGTGCGCGGCTTCACGCAGGACGATGCGCATGTCTTCTGCACCGACGAGCAGATGGCGGCGGAATGCCTGCGCATCAACGACCTCATCCTCTCGGTCTACAAGGATTTCGGCTTCGACGAGGTCGTCGTGAAGCTCTCCACCCGGCCGGAAAAGCGCGTCGGTTCGGACGCGCTGTGGGACCGGGCGGAAAGCGTCATGAAGGATGTGCTGAAGCAGATCGAGGCACAGTCCGGCGGGCGCATCAAGACCGGCATCCTGCCGGGCGAGGGTGCGTTCTACGGGCCGAAATTCGAATATACGCTGAAGGACGCCATCGGCCGCGAATGGCAGTGCGGCACGACGCAGGTCGACTTCAACCTGCCGGAACGCTTCGGCGCTTTCTATATCGACCAGAACTCCGACAAGAAGCAGCCGGTGATGATCCACCGCGCCATCTGCGGCTCGATGGAACGCTTCCTCGGCATCCTGATCGAGAATTTTGCCGGCCATATGCCGCTGTGGATCGCGCCGCAGCAGGTGGTGGTGGCGACCATCACCTCGGAGGCCGACGACTATGGCCGCGAGGTGGCGGAGAAGCTGCGCGATGCCGGCATGACCGTCGAGACCGACTTCCGCAACGAGAAGATCAACTACAAGGTCCGCGAGCATTCCGTGACCAAGGTTCCGGTCATCGTCGTCTGCGGCAAGCGGGAGGCGGAGGAGCGCACCGTCAACATCCGCCGTCTCGGTTCGCAGAACCAGACGTCGATGACGCTGGACGAGGCGATTGCGACGCTTTCGCTGGAGGCCACGCCGCCGGATGTGAAGCGCAAGCTCGGAAGAGCGTGATGGCGAAAACGCCTGTCTGAAAAGGTTCATGATCCCGTGCTATCCGTGCGGGATCATTTTTTTGGGGACTATCGTGCGGTTCAAAGAACTGTCCTACGCCAACGAGAACGATCCGCGCCTCAAACGATGGTTCATCCGCTCCATGGAAGGTCTGGCCGGGCGTAACCGCTACGCGCGGATCTACGATACCTGGCGCCATTCCATCGTGGGTACGAGTGCGCGCGTCTTCGGCGACATGCTGGAGCTGATCAATGTGCGGCTCGCCGTGCAGGGCGCCTGGCCGCCGGCGAACCTGCCGGAGGGACCGGTCGTCATCGTGGCGAATCATCCGTTCGGCATCGGCGACGGCATTGCCGTCCTGGCGCTGGCAGAGCAGCTCGGACGTCCCTTCAAGGTCATGATCCATAACGATCTTCTGAAGGTGCCGGAAATGCAGCCCTATGCGTTGCCGGTCTCTTTCGAGGAAACGAAGGAAGCGCTGGCGCTCAACATGAGGACGCGGGCGGAGGCCGTGCGGCTCCTGAAGGAGGGCACGACGGTCATCGTGTTTCCGGCGGGCGGTGTGGCGACGGCGAAGAAGGTTTTCGGGCGGGCGGAAGACCTGCCGTGGAAGATGTTTCCGGCCAAGCTTATCCAGGCGGCGCAGGCCAATGTCATCCCGGTCTATTTCGAGGGGCAGAATGGCCGGCTCTTCCATCTCGCCAGCAAGGTTTCGCTGACGCTCAGGCTGTCTTTGCTCATCCGCGAATTCCGCCGGCTCTCGGGCTCGACCATCGGCGCGCGTATCGGCGGCGTGCTGTCCTGGGCGGAGCTTGATTCGGGGGACCGGAAGACGCTGACGGCGCGGCTCTACGATGCGGTGTTTGCGATGGCGCCGCAGCCTAAACCCTTCCTGCGCCGGGCCGGTTAATCGACGACATCCTCGGCGGCGGCCTTCTGGTCGTTCGCCTTCTCGTCGAGCAACACCTCGACATCCGTGTTGACGCCGGCCTGCACCGTGAAATCGCGCTGGTAGATCTTGTTCTTGTTGCGCGCCACCGCGATGTAGCTGCCTTCGGCGAGCACGACGGTCGGGAAGGCGCCGACGCTTTCGGAGACGGTGTCGCCCGAAGACGTCAGGATCGACCAGGCGGTATCGGCGATCGCCTCGCCACCGGCTTCCGAGACGAGCTTCAGCGTGAGTTTCGCGGCGCGGTGCTGGATGGTGGCGCGCGTCAGTTTTCCCGCTTCCACCTGGATATCGGCGCGGATGACGGCATTGACCGTGCCGTAGTCGGAAACGACATGGTAGGTGCCGGCGTTGAGGCGGACGACGGAGTTCGGCTTGACGTCGTCCACGACGAGGTTGCGTTCGCCATCCTCGCGCACTTCGGCGGCGTAGATGGCGAAACTCAGTTCCTTCGGCGGGATGCGCACGTCGGAACCGGAGACGGCGTTCAGCATGATGCCGCCGGCATCGAGCACCATGACCTGCTTGTCGACGTTGCCGGTATCGGGCACCACAAGCTTCTTGGTGGCGCCGGCGCGGCCGAAGGCGACGTTGACGAAATATTCGCCGGGCACCAGCTGGAAGGCGGCCGTGCCGCCCTCGGAGGTCGCGAGCAGCGGCAGCTTGCCGTCGGCGCCGGGGATGGGCGAGAAGACGCGCCAGGTCAGGCCATGCTGCATGGGGCTGCCGTCCTTGGTCAGCAGCGCCTCGCAGGTGATGTCGCGCAGGTTCTTCGGGGTGGCTTCACCCGTGATGATCGGGTTGAACGAGGTTAGCTTGCCACCCTTCACCGGCGGGGTGGTGATCTGCGAAAAGCTCTCGACCGAATCCTGCGCGCGCACGGGAACGAGCGACGCGATAAGGCTCGCGACGGTAAGGCCCACGGCGACGACGGGATGGAGAGGCATGCGCATGGATGTGGTTGACTTCCTGACTGTAAGGCTCCACTTGAAGACGCGCCGAATGGCATTTTCAAGGCCGCCCCGCCGGCACGATATTGGAACTCCCGCCCGATGAAAACCGAAATCAAGCTGATCGATTATCTTTCGACCCGCCGGTCCATTCCTGCCTTTCAGATGAGCGCGCCCGGCCCCTCCAGGGGTGAGGTGGAGGAGATGCTGACGCTCGCCTCGCGCGTACCCGACCACGGCAAGCTCGCACCCTGGCGCTTTATCGTCTATCGCGGCGAAGAACGCCGCCGCATCAGCGAGGCGCTGGCGAAGATCGCGATCGGTGACAAGCCGGATCTCTCGGACGAGATGGTGAAGGTGGAGAACACGCGGCTGACGCGTGCACCCGTCGTCGTCGCCGTCGTCAGCAAGGCCGCGCCGCATTTCAAGATCCCGGAATGGGAGCAGGTTATGTCGGCCGGCGCCGTCTGCCTGAACCTGGTCATGGCCGCCAATGCGCATGGCTTTGCCTCGAACTGGCTGACGGAATGGTATGCCTTCGACAGCCGCGCCTATCCGATCCTCGGTGTCAACGAGGGCGAGAAGGTCGCGGGCTTCATCCATATCGGCACGCCGACCGTGCCGCCGACCGAGCGTCCGCGCCCGGAGCTTTCCGAAATCGTCACATGGGTCGGCGATGACGCCTGACGCGCTGTTCTACGAGACGGCGGAAAACGCCCATGGCCTGAAGCATGATCCCTTCAAGGCCATCGTCGCGCCCCGGCCGATCGGCTGGATCGGCACCAAGGCAGCGGACGGGCGGCGCAATCTCTCGCCCTATTCGTTCTTCACTGCGGTGAGCGACACGCCCAAGCTGGTGATGTTTTCCTCCAGCGGGCACAAGGACAGCGTGACGAATATCGAGGAGACGGGTGTCTTTACCTGCTCCTTGGCGAGCCGCCATCTCGCCGAACAGATGAATGCCAGCTCGATTTCGGTGCCGCGCGGCGTCGACGAGTTCGAACTCGCCGGGCTGACGCCGGTGACGGGACGGCTTGTCGATGCGCCCTATGTCGGCGAGGCCTATGCGGTGCTCGAATGCCTGAAAACGCAGATCCTGCGGCCGGTGGATATCGAGGGACGTCTGTCGGACAACTGGGTCGTGTTCGGGCAGGTGGTCGGCATCCATATCAGCCAGGAAGTCCTGCGCGACGGTATGATTGACATGGCCGTTGCCCGGCCGCTTGGGCGCATGGGGTACATGGATTACACCGACGGCGGCGTGGACGTGTTTGCCATGATGCGGCCGAAGGCCGGGTGAACGCCGTTATCCGATGGCCAGAAGCAACGGCCGGTGATCGGAAACCTCCGGCGTCTCCACGACCGTGAAGGTCTCGACGCGCAGGGCGTCGTTTACCAGCATGTAGTCCGCGTAGCGTCCCGACTTCGTGTAGAGCGAGGTCCGCGTATCGGTGAAGCCCCGGGTGGTAACCAGATCGGTCAGCCCGAGGCGACCAAGCGTCGTGAAGGTGGCGCTGTCGGGCAGCACGTTGAAATCACCGCAGAGGACGAGGCCTTCACCGTCGCGGTACAGCCCGCCGATGAGCGAGGCGAGGGCGTCTGCCTGATAAGCGCGCGCCGGCGTGTCGCCCTTGCCGTTCAGTTCGCGCAGGCCATGGAACTGTGCGACCGTCAGTGCGCGGTCCGCCTTGTAATCGTAAAGGCGGAAGGCGTGGGCGTTTCGGGCGCGCGGATGGGCGCCGAAACCGTGCGGGGAGAAGGTGCCATGCACGAAATCCAGCGCCTGGCCGATGACAGAAATATCCTGCCGGATGAATGTGGCGAGGCCGAATTGCTGATGGCAGGGACGGTCACCGTCCATCAGTTCGCCGCGCGCGGTCGGTGCGAAGAAACCGTCATGGCCGGATAGGATTTCGGCGATCTCACGATAGAGATTGGCGCGCTGCTGAAGCTCGACCGCACCATCGCGGTAGGTCAGCCAATCCGAGCGCGCACCGATGGCACGCGGCACTTCCTGCAGGCAATAGACGTCCGCATCGGCCGTGGCGAGATAGTCGAGAAGCGGCGCATGCAGCATGCCGCCCCAGACGTTCAGCGACAGGATTTTCATGCGCGGCTCCTTCGACCGGCGGGCTCAACCCGCCTGAGAGAGGTCGCCCATGCGGTTCCAGGCGTCGAGGCCGGCGATCTTGTAGGCTTCGGCGAGTGTCGGATAGTTGAAGGTATTTTCGACGAAATATTCGACGGTGCCCTTCAGGTTGAGCACGGCCTGGCCGATATGGACGAGCTCGGTCGCGCCTTCGCCAACGATGTGCACGCCGAGCAGGCGGCGGGTCTTCAGCGAGAAGATCATTTTCAGCAGGCCGGAATTGAGGCCCATGATGTGGCCGCGCGAGGTCTCGCGAAAACGCGCCATGCCGCATTCGTAGGGAATGCCGCGTTCCTTGACCTCTTCCTCGGTCAGCCCGCAGGTGGAAATTTCCGGCACGGCATAAATGCCGTAGGGGAAGTATTTCGGCGGCTCCTTGGCGATGGCGCCGACGGCGACGCGGGCGGCGATGCGGCCCTGTTCCATCGAGGTGGAGGCAAGCGCGGGGAAGCCGACGACATCGCCGGCGGCGTAGATATGCGGCACCTCGGTCTGGAAGGTTTCCGGGTTGACGCTGAGGCGGCCGCGCGAATCGGCCGTCAGGCCGGCGGCGGCAAGGTTGAGGCTATCCGTCGCGCCGACGCGGCCGGCGGCATAAAGCACCATGTCGCAAGTGACATGGCGGCCGTTGTCGAGCGTGATCTCGCATTTGCCGTTGGGCAGCTTCTCCACCTTGTCGGCCTTCTGGCCGAGGATGAGCTTCATGTTGCGGTCGCGCAGATCGTGGATGAACTCCTCGATGATCTCCTTGTCGATGAAATCGAGGATGGTCGCCTTGGGATCGATGACCGTGACCTGCGTGTCGAGCGCAGAGAAGATCGTGGCATATTCGATGCCGATGACGCCGGCGCCGATGACGGCCATGGAGCGCGGCAGTTCCTGGATGTCGAGCAGTTCATCGCTGTCGAGCACGCTGACGCCATCGAAAGGGATGCTTTCCGGGCGATAGGGTTTCGTGCCGACGGCAAGCATGATGCTTTTCGCCTGGACATGGATGGTTTCGCCGTCGTCCTTGGCGATCTCCATCGTATCCGCCGTCACGAACGTCGCCTTGCCGCGAATGTGCTGCACGCGGTTGCGGGCGAACTGGTGCTCCAGCACCTCGACCTCGTGATCGAGCGTGATGAGCAGGCGGCGGCGCAGGTCGTCGGCGCTGATTTCCTGCTTGACGCGATAAGCGCGGCCGTAAAAGCCGCGTTCGCGCCAGCCCGAAAGGTTCAGCGCGGTCTCGCGCAGCGTCTTCGACGGGATGGTGCCTGTGTGCACCGAAACGCCGCCGACGCGCTTGCCCTGTTCGATGACCAGAACCTTGCGGCCGAGCTTGGCCGCCTGAATGGCGCCGCGGCGGCCTGCGGGGCCGCTGCCCACGACGACGAGATCATATTCCTGCATGTGAGATAGCCCCAAATCCTGTGCGGGAAGAATCGTATTGCATTGCAGCAATTGTCTTCGCCGGGCAAATTTCGTCAATCTGATGTGGCAGAAAACCGTTTCAATCGGATGAAGGCTTGACCATCCGATTTTGGGAATTCACATAAGTCTCAAGCCTTTGAGGCTGGCATGCCCGTCCTTGCCGATGATGATGTGATCATGCACCGTAATACCAAGCGGGCGGGCGGTTTCCACGATCGTCTTCGTCATGTCGATGTCCGCCCGCGACGGGGTGGGATCGCCGGAGGGGTGATTGTGCACGAGGATGATGGCGGTGGAGGAGAGTTCCAGCGCGCGGCGCACCACCTCGCGCGGATAAACCGGCGTGTGGTCCACCGTGCCGCGGCCCTGTACCTCGTCGGCGATCAGGGCGTTGCGCTTATCGAGGAAGAGGATGCGGAATTGTTCGCGCGGTTCATGCGCCATGGCGGCATGGCAATACTGGATGACCGAGGACCAGGAGGCGAGCACCGTCTTGTTGCGGATCTCGCTTTTCAGCGAGCGCTGGGCGACGGCGGAGATGAGTTTCAGGTCGAGCGCGACGGCTTCGCCGATGCCCTTCACCTCCTGCAGGAGCGCCGGTGTGGCACCGAAGACGCCGGACAGCGTGCCGAAGCGGTCAAGCAGGGGCCTTTGCCACCGGCTTGGTGTCGCGGCGGGGAATGAGGCGGAAAAGCAGGAGTTCGAGGATTTCGTAGTCGGCGAGCGCGGCGTCGCCGGCATCGCGGAAGCGGGTGCGCAGGCGGTCGCGATGACCGTGATAGTGTTTGTCTTCCGGAGCCGGAACGGCCTTTGCCGAGGGCGTGCGGGCAGGCCGCTCGAAGAAATGGCCCCGCTCGTCGGCCTCGTCGAAGAGATCGTCGGCAGGCGGCGCGGTGTCCTCCGCGGTTGCGGAGAAGGACTTGTCCGTGCGGCCGCGCGGTCCCGTCATGGGCGGCCTATGCGGACAGGCCCGGGCGGTCGAGGCCGCCGGGCGACAGGGTAAAAATCTCGCAGCCATCGGCCGTGACGCCGACCGTGTGCTCGTATTGCGCCGAAAGCGAGCGGTCGCGGGTGACGGCGGTCCAGCCGTCGGACAGCACCTTCACATGCGGGCGGCCGAGATTGATCATCGGCTCGATGGTGAAGATCATGCCTTCCTTCATTTCCGGACCTTCGTTGGACCGGCCGTAATGCAGGATATTCGGCGCGTCGTGGAACAGCCGGCCGACGCCGTGGCCGCAGAAATCGCGCACCACCGAGCAGCGCTCGGCTTCCGCATAGGTCTGGATAGCCTCGCCGATGGCGCCGGTGCGCGCACCGGGGCGGACAGCGGCGATGCCGCGCATCAGGCATTCGTGGGTGACTTCGAGCAGGCGCTCGGCGGCGCGCTTGATCTCGCCCACGGGGTACATGCGGCTCGAATCGCCGTGCCAGCCGTCGAGGATGAAGGTGACGTCGATATTGACGACATCACCCTCGCGCAGCGGCTTGTCGTTGGGAATGCCGTGGCAGACGACGTGGTTGATCGAGGTACAGCTCGACTTGGTGTAGCCGCGATAGTTCAGCGTCGCGGGGAGCGCGCCGTTGTCCATGCCGAATTCGAAGACGAAGCGGTCGATGACATCCGTCGCGACGCCGGGCTTGACCAGCGGGTAGAGTTCATCGAGGCAGCGCGCCGTGAGCTGGCAGGCCTTGCGCATGCCGTCGAAGGCGTCCGCGTCGTAGAGGCGGATTACGCCCGTGTTCTTCAGCGGCGCGGAGGTCGCGTCGATATAGGTCACCATGGTCCAACTTTCGCTCGTCTTTCCTGACCGTCATAAAACAGCGGCACCGGGTTCGTCCATGGCGATCGCGGCCACGGGGCGGATTTGCTTGGATGTAACGGCACATTTCACCGCATAGGCTTCCACGCCACGCGCCATCGCGCGCTGAAAACCCTTCGCATAGGCGGGGTCGAGATCGGCACAGATGCGGAATCGCGCGCAATCTTCGCGCTGGATCAGGTAGAGCATGACGGCGCGAAAACCGGCCTCCACCATGTCGCCCAGTTCTTCGAGATGTTTTGCGCCGCGTTCCGTCACCGTATCCGGGAATTCGGCGAGGCCGGGCGTGCGGCGGAAGTGCACGTTTTTGACCTCGACATAGGCGGGCGGGCGCGTGTCGCCTGACAGCAATATGTCGATGCGGGAATTGCGGCCGTATTTCCTCTCGCGCTCCAGCACCGGATAGGTCCCGAGATCGGACACGAGGCCGGCAAGGATTGCCTCTTCCGCGAGCCGGTTCGGCAGGCCGGTATTGATGCCCACGACGGTATTGTCGGCCTCGACCAGTTCCAGGCGGTGGCGATGCTTGCGCGTCGAGCTGTCGCTCTCGGACATCCAGACGCGCGAGCCCGGCGCGGTCAGGCCGCGCATCGAGCCGGTATTGGGGCAGGAGCCCGTGATCGCCGAGCCGTCGTCGAGGATGGCGTCGAACAGGAAGCGCTTGTAGCGCTGCACGAGGGTGCCGGAGACGAGCGGCGGATCGAAGATCATCTGGCGTCAGGCACGCACGCGCACATAGGAGCCGGGGGCTTCCTCGATGGAGTTCATCGTGCCGCCGGTCTTGCGGGCGGGCACCATGCGGTCGTCCTGGGCCTTGATCCATTCATGCCAGTTCGGCCACCAGGAGCCGGCGGTTTCCGTCGCCTTCGCCACCCAGTCCTCGAACTCGCCCTTCACCGGACCGCCGGTCCAGTACTGGTACTTCTTCTTGTCCGGCGGGTTGACGACGCCGGCGATATGGCCGGAGCCGGCCATGACATAGGTGACCTTGCCGCCGAAGAACTTGCTGCCGACGAAGACCGATTTCGCCGGTGCGATATGGTCTTCCTTGGTGGCGAGATTGTAGATCGGGATCTTCACGTCCTTCAGCGACAGCGTCTTGCCGGCAAGCTTCATCTCGCCCTTTGTGAGCGTGTTTTTCAGATAACAATTTCTCAGATAAAACGAATGGTTGGCGGCGGGCATTCGCGTGGAATCTGAATTCCAGTAGAGCAGATCGAAGGGCATCGGATCCTGGCCCTTCAGGTAGTTGTTGACGAAATAGGGCCAGATCAGCTCGGAGGCGCGCAGCATGTTGAAGGCGGTCGCCATCTTCGAGCCGTCGAGATAGCCCGTCGCCTTCATGCCGCGCTCGATGACGTCGATCTGGTCCTCGTCGGCAAAGACTTTTAGGTCGCCGGCATAGGTGAAATCGACCTGCGTCGTGAAGAGCGTTGCGGTGCGGATGCGTTTGTCGCCCTCCTGGCCATGCAAAGCGAGCGTTGCGGCGAGCAGCGTGCCGCCGACGCAATAGCCGATAGCATTGACCTCTTCCTCGCCCGTCGCCTGCTTGATCGTGTCGAGCGCGAAACCGATGCCCTCGCGGGCGTAGGATTCCCAGTCCTTGTCGGCATGGCGCTCGTCCGGGTTCACCCAGGAGATGACGAAGACCGTGTGCCCCTGGTCGACCGCCCATTTGATGAAGGACTTCGCGGGGTTGAGATCCAAGATGTAGAACTTGTTGATCCAGGGCGGGCAGATGAGGAGCGGGCGCTTCAACACCTTTTCCGTCGTTGCGTCATACTGGAGGACCTGGCAGACATCACTCTGGGCGAGCACCTTGCCCGGTGTCAGCGCCATGTTCTCGCCGATGGCGAACTTGCTGGTGTCGGTCTGGCGCAGCTTCAGGTCGCCCTTGCCGGCGGCGATGTCCTCCGCCAGCATCTTCATGCCGCGCACGAGATTGGCGCCGTTCGAAGCGACGGTTTCGCGGTAGAGCTGCGGGTTCGTCGTGACGAAATTGGTCGGTGAGATCGCGCTGGCGATCTGCCTCACATAGAATCCGGCCTTGTGGCGGGTGTGCTCGTCGAGCCCGTCGGCGTCTGCGACGAGCTTTTCGGCCCAGTCGGACGTCACGAAATAGGCCTGGCGCAGAAAATCGAAGAAGGGGTTCTTCACCCAGTCCTCGTCGGCGAAGCGCTTGTCCTTGGCGTGCGGATCGGGGGCAGCTTCGACCTCCTGGCCTCCGAGCCGGTTCAGCGTGCGCGACCAGATGTTGAAATAGCTGCCGAGCAGCATGGTCTGGGCTTCCAGCGTGCGGCGAGGATCGGCCAGCCAGTATTCCGAGACCTTCGAGAGCGTCTTGACCATGTCGACCATCGGCTCGGCGACGGTGTCGACCTTCTCGCCGCTTTCGCGCGGCGCAAGCCACGCGGAAGCGGCCTTGCCGAGCTGCTCTACGGTGCGCGCCATATTGACCGTGAGCGCTTCGGGATCCCTGACGATATAGGGCTCGATCGCAGCGGGATCGAAAGCCTGAAAACCGGGCTTGTCCGCCGTTGCATCGCGTTCGCCCGCTTTGCTGTCCTCGGCCATCTTTCCCTCCCGATTTTATTGTCTCTTTTGTATTTTTACATTCTGTCCGAAACAGATTACAAGGGCCTGACAGCCTTTGCCGGCAATATCCGGAACCGGTCGTTTCGACAGGAGCATACAGCCACATGGCGTTCGAAATCAGGCGCTTGAGCGCCGTCCTTCTCATGGCCGCCGTGCCGGCCGTTCTCTCGGCTTGCGCCTCCTCGACCTCGACGCAATCGGCTGCGACGGTGAATGCCGGCGCGAACCGTTCCGAAGCCTATCCCGATATTACCGCCATCGTCAGCGCCGAGACGCAGCAGATGGGCGACGAGGAGGCATCCGCCATCAGCGCCCGCCTGACATCCCTGACCAGCCGCCGCCGCTCGGGTGCGATTTCCGAGGCCGAATACCGCCGCCAGCTCGTCGAATTGCAGGCCTTGCGCGACGGGCACGGCCGCGAGACGCTTTCGGAAATCCAGAAGGCGAATTAGCGCTTGCGTTTCTTGCCGTTTGGCAGCAAAGCGGAAGGCGGCCGATGGCCGCCGGTCAGGGCGGAGCGCCTTCATTTTGAACGCTTTTGCCCGTAATCGGCTACTTGAGTCGCGTGAAGTTTTGCGTCCTCCGGCAGGGCTGCCGAAGGGGCTTCACGCCTAACGGGGTTAAAGATGGAAGAGTTTCACAAGGTCCGGCGTCTGCCGCCGTATGTTTTCGAACAGGTCAACCGTTTGAAAGCAAGCGCGCGAGCGGGTGGTGCCGATATCATCGACCTTGGCATGGGCAACCCCGACCTGCCGACGCCCAAGGCAATCGTCGACAAGCTGTGCGAAGTGGTGCAGGACCCGCGCACGCATCGTTATTCCTCCTCCAAGGGCATTCCGGGCCTGCGCCGCGCCCAAGCCGCCTATTATGCCCGCCGTTTCGGCGTGAAGCTGAACCCGGAGACGCAGATCGTCGCGACGCTCGGCTCCAAGGAAGGCTTCGCCAATATGGCGCAGGCGATCACCGCGCCGGGCGACGTCATTCTTTGCCCAAACCCGACCTACCCGATCCATGCCTTCGGCTTCCTGATGGCGGGCGGCGTGATCCGCTCCATGTCCGTTGAACCTGATGAGAGCTTCTTCCCGCCGCTCGAGCGCGCCGTGCGCCACTCGATCCCGAAGCCGCTGGCGCTGATCATCAACTATCCGTCGAACCCGACGGCGCATGTCGCCTCGCTCGACTTCTACAAGGATGTCATCGCCTTTGCGAAGAAGCACGACATCATCGTGCTCTCGGACCTTGCCTATTCGGAAATCTACTTCGACGAGGGCAACCCGCCGCCATCCGTGCTGGAAGTGCCCGGCGCCATCGATGTGGCGGTGGAATTCACCTCCATGTCCAAGACCTTCTCCATGCCCGGTTGGCGCATGGGCTTTGCCGTCGGCAACGAGCGCCTGATTGCCGCGCTGACGCGCGTGAAATCCTACCTCGACTACGGCGCCTTCACGCCGATCCAGGTGGCGGCGACGCATGCGCTGAACGGCGACGGCTCGGATATCGCGGAGGTGCGCAATGTCTACAAGCGCCGCCGCGACGTGATGGTCGATACCTTCGGCAAGGCCGGCTTCGAGGTTCCGCCGCCAGCCGCGACCATGTTCGCCTGGGCCAAGATCCCGGAAAAATTCCGTCACCTCGGCTCGCTGGAGTTTTCCAAGCTGCTCGTCGAAAAGGCGGATGTGGCTGTGGCTCCGGGTGTCGGCTTTGGTGAAATGGGCGACGATTACGTCCGCCTCGCGCTCGTCGAGAACGAGCATCGCATCCGCCAGGCGGCGCGCAATATCAAGAAGTTCCTTTCCACGGCCGACGAGACGATGCACAACGTCATCTCGCTCAACGCCCATCGTTAAAACCATCCGCCCTCCGCGTTTCCAGCGGAGGGCCTTCTTCCAAACATAGGACATGACCATGGCTGATGCCCTGAAGATCGGCATTGCGGGCTTGGGGACCGTTGGTGCCTCGCTCGCGAAGATTCTCGTCGAACGCAGGGACATGCTCACGACGACCTGCGGCCGGGCAATCGAGATCGTCGCGATTACCGCGCGTTCCAAGGGCCGCGACCGCGGCGTCGATCTTTCTTCTGCCGAATGGTTCGATGATTCCGTCGCGCTCGCCCGCGATGCGAAGATCGATGTGTTTGTCGAGCTGATGGGCGGGTCCGGCGATCCGGCCTATTCGGCCGTCAAGGCGGCGCTGTCGCGCGGCGTGCATGTCGTGACGGCCAACAAGGCGCTGCTTGCCGCCCACGGGGTCGAGCTTGCCGGCATTGCCGAACAGAACGGCTGCATCCTCAACTACGAGGCGGCGGTTGCCGGCGGCATCCCTGTTATCAAGGCGCTGCGCGAATCCCTCACGGGCAACACGATTTCGCGCGTCTATGGGATCATGAACGGCACCTGCAACTACATCCTGACCAAGATGGAGAAGGAGGGCCTGTCCTTCGAGGCCTGCCTGAAGGAAGCCCAGCGGCTCGGTTATGCCGAAGCGGACCCGGCCTTCGACATCGAGGGCAACGACACCGCGCACAAGCTGTCGATCCTGACGACGCTCGCCTTCGGCACGAAGATCGCGGCCGACGACATCTATCTCGAAGGCATAACCAACATTTCCATCGACGATATCCGTGCTGCCGCCGATCTCGGCTACCGCATCAAGCTGCTTGGCGTGGCGCAGAAGACCGATACCGGCGTCGAACAGCGCGTGCACCCGACCATGGTGCCGCTCGACAGCGTGGTCGCGCAGGTCGATGGCGTCACGAACGCCGTGGCGATCGAATCGGACATTCTCGGCGAGCTGCTGATGGTCGGCCCGGGGGCAGGCGGCAATGCCACGGCATCGGCCGTTCTCGGCGATATCGCCGATATCGCGAAAAGCCGGCCGGGTGCGCAGACCGTACCGGTGCTCGGCCGCCCGGCGGCCGCACTTCAGCCTTACAAACGCGCGCAGATCCGCAAGCATCACGGCGGCTACTTCATCCGCCTCTCCGTGGAAGACCGCACGGGGGTCTTCGCCAGCATTGCCAAGCACATGGCGGAAAACGGCATCTCGCTCGAATCGATCGTGCAGCGCGCGCAGTCGACCACCGAATCGACCGATCCCAAGACCATCATCCTCGTCACCCACGCGACGATGGAGGATTCGGTCCGCAAGGCCGTCGCCTCGATCAAGGGCGAGGGCTATCTCGTCGGCGAACCGCAGGTGATCCGAATCGAGCGTCCGAAGTCGGCTTGATCGGTCTCATCCCGTCGGAAAATCCCGTGCCCGCCTCCGGTCTTGCGCCGGAGGGCGGGCACTGGTCTTTTAAGGCCTAGAGGAGCGTCAATGAGCATGCTGGAAAACGCAGATCCCGTCGTCAGGCCGTTTCTCGGCGTCGAGCGCTCGGCGACCGGGCAGCGCTGGGTGGCGCGGCTCGATCAGGCGGGGGAAAACCGGGCGCTGGCGATGAGCCAGAACCATGGCCTGCCGGACCTGATTTCCCGCGTGCTGGCCGGTCGCGGCGTGCCGTTCGACAATGCGCTCGAATTCCTCGACCCGACACTGCGCCGGCTGATGCCGGAACCCTATAGCCTGATGGATTGCCAGGTGGCGACGGAGCGACTGGCGGGCGCCATCGAGCGGCGCGAGCGCGTGGCGATTTTTGGCGACTACGACGTGGATGGCGCATCGTCCTCGGCGCTGCTCTATCGTTTTCTGACGCATTTCGGCATCGAGGCGGAAATCTACATTCCCGACCGCATCTTTGAAGGGTACGGGCCGAATCCCAATGCCATCGGGCAGTTGATCGAGCGCGGCGCGCAGCTGATCGTGACCGTGGATTGCGGCTCGACGAGCCACGAATCGCTCGCCGTTGCCCGCGAGCGCGGCATCGATGTCGTCGTCATCGACCACCACCAAGTCGGTGAGAACCTGCCGCCGGCGCATGCACTGGTCAATCCGAACCGTGAGGACGATCTGTCGGGGCAGGGGCATCTCTCCGCGGCGGGCGTCGTCTTCCTCGTTCTGGTGGCGCTGCAGCGGCTTTTGCGCGAGCGCGGCGATGCCAGAGCGAAAAGCCTTGACCTGCTCTCCATGCTCGATCTCGTGGCGTTGTCCACGGTCTGTGACGTCGTTCCGCTGAAGGGGCTGAACCGCGCTTATGTCGTGAAGGGCCTCGTCGCCGCACGCCATCTCGGCAATGCCGGGCTGACGGCGCTCCTGAAGCAGGCGGGCATCGGCGGGCCGGTAACACCTTATCATCTCGGCTTCCTCGTCGGCCCGCGCATCAATGCCGGCGGACGCATCGGCGATGCCGCGCTCGGCAGCCGGCTGCTGACCATCGACGAGCCGGGCGAGGCCGAGCGCATCGCCAAGCAGCTCGACGACCTCAACCGCGAGCGCCAGGCCATGGAGGCCGCCATGCTGGCGGAGGCGGAAGCCGAGGCGCAGGCGGAGTACGGCACGGGCGAGGGCGCCTCGGTGATCCTGACGGCGCGCGAAGGCTGGCATCCCGGCGTCGTCGGTCTGCTCGCCTCGCGCCTGAAAGATCGTTTTCGCCGCCCGGCCTTTGCGATTGCCTTCGATCCCTCGGGAAAAGGCACGGGCTCCGGCCGCTCGATCAGCGGCTTCGACATGGGCCGCATGGTGCGCGCGGCGGTGGACGAAGGCATTCTGGTCAAGGGCGGTGGCCACGCCATGGCGGCAGGCCTGACGGTGGAACGGGAAAAGCTCGGCCGTCTGCGCGGCTTCTTCGAGGAGAAGGCGGAGCGCACGGTGCGCGATCTCGTGGCGGTGGAGACGCTGAAGATCGACGGCGCGCTCAGCGCCACCGGTGCGACGCTCGCGCTTGCCGACCAGCTCGAACAGGCCGGCCCTTACGGTTCGGGCCACCCGCAGCCGATCTTCGCGCTTCCAGCGCACCGTATTCGCGATGTGCGCCCCGTCGGCGTCAATCACCTGCGCGTCAGCCTGGAAGGCCCCGACGGCGGGCGCATCGACGCGATGGCTTTTCGCGCCGCCGATGCGGATCTCGGCATTTTCCTGATGAAGGAGCGCGGTCAGGCCACACACGTCGCCGGCACGCTTTCCGCCGACAGCTGGCAGGGCAGCCGGCGCATTCAGTTCCGCATGCTGGACGCGGCGAAGGCGTTCTGAGCGGGGCGATTTCGACGATGAAGGAGAGGGAACCGTGGCACGCCCTAGGGGAGTCGAACCCCTCTTTCCAGGATGAAAACCTGGCGTCCTAACCGATAGACGAAGGGCGCGTGCGGTGGGCGTCTTCTAGTCGGGCGCGGGCGGATGCGCAAGCCAAAAAATCGCGTTGGACGCAACTTTTTCAACAGCGCGAATGCGGACACTTTGCTTGGAAAGACAACGACTTCAAGGGGAGAAAACCGTGGCACGCCCTAGGGGAGTCGAACCCCTCTTTCCAGGATGAAAACCTGGCGTCCTAACCGATAGACGAAGGGCGCGTGCGGTGGGCGTCTTATAGAAGGGCGTTTTGCCTTCCGCAAGCGGGAAACGACGCTTGTGACAAAAAAATGAAAAGCCGCCCGAAGGCGGCTTCAACAGGCGGGAAAACCGCTCGTTTCCAGAGGCTTAGCGCCTATGAATCACTTACGTCGGCGGCAGCGCCAGTTCCAGTCGCGCTCCTCGCCGATGTCGATATGCACGGATTCTGTGTGGCAATAGGTGCCGACGCCGCCGCGGCCGGGCATGCTGCGCAGATATTCCGCCAGCTCCCATTTCGAGACGCCGGCAATCTGGATATCCGCCGCCTCACAGCGCGTGTGCAGCGATTGCTTGGCGCGGTTGACCTTCACGTCACGCAGGCCCGACGTGACGATGATCGGCTTGTCGTAGTGTTTCTCGATCGTCTTCAGGACCTGCAGCAGCTCCGGCTTGAAACAGCCCGTCTTCACCTTGTCGGTCTGCAGCCAGAGGCCGTTCGGCGCAAGGCGCGCGAGGCCGGCAAGCGAGGCGACCTCCTTGAACCGCGGCGCATCGTCCTCGACCTCGTCGGCCTCGGAATGGTGCGTCGAGAACATCGCATTGGCGGTGGAAACGCCGGGCAGGGTGCCAAGCGACGCCTTCTGCGTGCTGCCGACCGTGTCGCGGTTCAGAACCCGGCGCGGCTGTTCGGAGAAGCGCTCGCCGTCGAACTGCGCCTTGGCATCGCGCTTGCCGCTGAACAGCGAGGCGAGCGTCAGCGTCTTGCGCGACTGGGTCTTGGCTTGGCCCAGAGTGGCCTGCGTGGTGGTTTCCGGCACGGAGCCGGTCACGCCGCCCTGTCCTTCGCCGGCAAGCGCCATGTCGGCCGCGTTGCCGCTTTCCGCCTCGTTGACGAGCGCCATGCGCGCCGTCTTGGGAATCGGCACGTTTTCCGGCAGGAGCGCTGACTGTTCGTCGCCCAGCGTCTCGAGTTTCTGCTGCTGGGCGGACGAGCCGACCGGCGGCATATCCTCGACGGGCAGGCGGCCGGACTGGTCGCTGCCTTGGTCTACAGCCTGCGTGCCGCCGGCATAGAGACTGTTGACGGCGGCATTCGTGCCGCCCGTCGTGGAATAGGCATTGCTGGTGGCAACCGCCTGCGTGCCGTTGGAATAGATGCTCGACCGGCCGGCATTCAGCGTGGTCGATTGCATGACGATGCCGGCCCGGTCGCCGGTCATTTCGGCCTGCTGTGCGTTCATGGCGGCATCGCCGGCATTCGCGGTCGCAGTGGTGTCCCGCGCCGTGCTGCTTGCGGCCGAAGCGGTCGTGACCGGCGTCGTGGTCTCGTCCGCGCCGGCATCCGCGACGGTTTCATCACTTTCCTGCGCCGGCTTCATATCCGCGCGCATATCATTGGAGACTGCGGAAACGCAGCCCGAGAGCGTGGCAACCGAAACGGCCAGCAGCAATCCATACCGCAGCGTTTTCAGGCCGAGCCACTTTCCTTGCATGTCCTGCAAAGGCTTTCCCCCGCTTTCGACGTTCGTGCCCCCGGTCTTGCCGCCGGTCGGGTCATTTTTTCAAACAGTCGCAACCGCACGCGTGACGAGCCCAAGATAGCACAAGGGGATACAGGCTGCGGTTGCCGCGATGTTACCGGTCCGGCCCCTTCTGTAAAGGCCGAAGCGTGTGAAGCCGTGAAACGCAGAACGGAAGACAATCCGGCTCAAAAACGGCCAGGACGCCCCCTCACGCTGGCGATTGACCGGAATGGCAAGAATTTTCCGGTCAAATACGGCGAAACGATGTTTCGTGAGGCTGAATATAGGACGCAAGCTTTGCCCGGAGCTTGCGTCGCCGCACTTACCAGGCGCCGGTATTGCCCATGGATGCCCAGGGCTCGGCGGCGGGCAGGTTCTCGCCCTTCTGCAGGATTTCGATCGAGATGCCATCCGGCGAGCGCACGAAGGCCATGTGGCCGTCGCGCGGCGGACGGTTGATCGTCACGCCGTTGTCCATCAGCTTCTGGCACAGCGCGTAGATATCGTCGACCTCGTAGGCGAGGTGGCCGAAATTGCGCCCGCCGGCATAGTCCTCGGTGTCCCAGTTATAGGTGAGTTCGAGGCAAGGCGTCGCCTTTTCGCGGGCGGTCGCGACATCTTCCGCCGCGGCGAGGAAGATCAGCGTGAATCGGCCTTTTTCATTCTCGTAGCGGCGGACTTCTTCCAGCCCGAAAAGCGTGCAGTAGAAATGCAGCGACTGGTCGATGTCTTTGACGCGGACCATCGTGTGGAGATAACGCATTGGAATATCCTCAAAATGTGGAATCGCCGGAAAGATGAGGGTTTTGTCAGCTTGAGGCAAGCCTTGAGGCCTACCAATGCCGCCAGCAAAACTTTCAAAGGGGCTTGCGCATTCGCATCGGGACAATGTTATTCTGAACCTCAAGAATCAGTTAACCGTAACTCAATGTGAAGCGTAATCGAGGGGCTGGTAGGTCATGGTCGACAGGTTGTCTTCAACGGAAATCACAGAGCGTGATGACCAGAGCAGTGACGCCGTCGATCTGATCGAGATCACCGGTGTCATCAAGTGGTTCGATGTCGCCAAGGGGTTCGGCTTCATCGTGCCCGACAACGGCATGCAGGATGTGCTGCTGCACGTCACCTGCCTTCGCCGCGACGGTTACCAGACCGTGCTCGAGGGAACGCGCGTCGTCGCGATCATCCAGAAGCGCGACCGCGGTTATCAGGCCTTCCGCATTCTCTCCATGGATCAGTCGACGGCGGTGCATCCCTCGCAGATGCCACCTGTGAAGACGCATGTGCAGGTCACGCCGTCCAGCGGGCTCGAACGCGTTCTCGTCAAGTGGTTCAACCGCACCAAGGGCTTTGGCTTCCTGACGCGCGGCGAGGGTACCGAGGACATTTTCATCCATATGGAAACGCTGCGCCGCTTCGGCCTGACGGAGCTTCGCCCGGGCCAGGTGGTTCTCGTGCGCTTCGGCGATGGCGACAAGGGGCTGATGGCTGCCGAGATCCATCCCGACATGCCGCTTCCCGGCAACAGGTCGCACTGATGCGGCGTTTCGCGCGGAATTTCTCTATCGCGCGCCCTTTCTGTGTCGCGCGTCTTGCAAGCGCCGCTCTGGCGCTTTTTCTCTGCCTGTCGTTCGGCGCCCTTGCCCAAGAAAAGTTCGATACCCAGCCGCTGGCCATCATCACCAAGGGCGGCAAGAGCCACGCCTTCACGGTGGAGCTCGCCTTGACGCCGCGCCAGCGCGAGCAGGGGCTGATGAACCGCCGGGAAATGGCCGACGACAAGGGCATGCTCTTCGCCTTCGGCGAGACGCGGCAAGTCTTCATGTGGATGAAGAACACCTATATCCCGCTCGACATGCTGTTCATCGCCAGGGACGGCAAGGTGCGCGCGATCAAGGAGAACGCCGAGCCGCTCTCCGAGGCGATCATCGATTCGCAGGGACCGATCGACTACGTGCTTGAGCTGAATGGCGGCACGGTGAAGCGCCTCGGTATCCGCGTGGGCAACCGCATCGAAAACGAGCTTGTCAACGAGCTGCGCAAGGCGCCGTAAAAGCTGCATTATTCCGTCATGGCCTTGGAAAATCCGTCCTTTGCTGTTGCGGCAACGGGCGGATGCGTGTATCTCCCCATCGCCGGGACGGACGGAGTGTAGCGCAGTCTGGTAGCGCATCTGGTTTGGGACCAGAGGGTCGGGAGTTCGAATCTCTCCACTCCGACCAGTCCGGCGGGCGTTTCGATGCCAAATGCTCTTCCGGTCATTCCCCCTTTACGGAATCTGGGTTATGCATTCTCGGACGCGCGCCGGCGGAACGGCGTGCCTTTATGCGAGAATTCTGGAGCCGCTTCGATGACCGCGAAGATCTATCGTCCCGCCAAGACCGCCATGCAGTCCGGCAAGGCCAAGTCCAACCTCTGGGTTCTGGAGTTCGATGCCGAAAAGCCGCGGACGATCGATCCGATCATGGGCTATACGAGCTCGGGCGACATGTACCAGCAGGTCAAGCTGTCCTTCGAGACCAGCGAAGAGGCGATTGCCTATGCCGAGCGCAACGGCATCGAATTCCGCCTGATCGAGCCCAAGGACGCGACCCGCAAGCGGTGTGCCTATCCCGACAATTTCCGTTTCAACCGCATGCAGCCCTGGACCCACTGAGGTCCATCCGGCCCCTTAGCTCAGCTGGATAGAGCATCTGCCTTCTAAGCAGAATGTCGCAGGTTCGAGCCCTGCAGGGGTCGCCATGACATAGAAAAGGGCAGCCAATCGGCTGCCCTTTGTTGTTTTCACGGATCGTTCGGCCTCAATAGGGCGAGACGCACTGCTTGCGCGGACCGTAATTCGGCTGGAACGTGTTATCGTAGGCGCGATACGAACGGTAACGATTTGCGCACCACTGGGCATGCGAACCGCCGGCCGAAGGCTGGTTGGCGATCGCACCGCCGATGGCTGCACCCAGACCGAAGGCTGCCAGCGGATACCAGAAGCCGTCCGAATGGCGGCGATAGCCCGGGCGGGCGTAACGATAGCCATGATGGCCATGCCAGCGGCGTTCGGCGCGGCGATCGTGACGATATTCGCGACGGTCAGCACGGCGCTCGCGGCGTTCATAGCGATACTGTACCTTTTCGACGGCTGTCGCTTCCGGAACGGGTACGCGGGCAAAGGTAATCGCCTGTGCCGGGATCGCTGACGTTACGGCCATCATCAGGGAGAGGGCACCGGCCGCAAGTCCTGTCTTGAAGTTCAACATTGGAAAACCTTTCGTGTTGTTCGAGACTAGAACGCCTGAATGCGCACTCGGTTCCAACGCCGTTGCGAAAGGTTTGATTTGACATTGGGAAAGGCAAAAAAAACGGGTTGGTCCGCCTGTCGGCTCGCCAACCCGTTCCGGTAAATTTGCGGATCAGGGTGTTCGGGGTACAGGGGTTCTCACCACAATCCGGCTGCATCTCCAGATCTCCTGTGGGGCCGATCATGCCCGAACCGCGTTTTCTCGATTGACAGAAGGCGCATCTTTTTTGACTATTTTCACATGAGAAAACATACGCCGAAACAAGGACCACTCGACGTCACGATCGTGCTTCTGCCCGAGTCGTCGATCATGTCCCTGGCCTCGGTGCTCGATCCGATGCGCGCGGCCAACCGCGTCGTGCCGGAGCCGGTTTTCCGCTGGCAGATCCTCTCGCCGCAGGGGCGGCCGGTGCTTCTCACCTGCGGCGTGGAGATTCGTGTCGACGGCGATTTCGCCGATGTGACGAGCGGCGATGCGCTGATGCTGATTGCCGGTTTCAACCAGGATCGCCACGCGGACCGCAGCTTCGTTGCCCGGTTGAAGAAGATCGCGCGCCGGTTCGGCGTGGTCGCCGGTATCGAATCGGGCTGCTGGCTTTTGGCGCGCTCCGGTCTGCTCGATGGGCGGGACGCGACGGCGCACTGGGAGGAGCTGGAGGATTTCGCGGCGGCCTTTCCCGCACTCAATGTGCGCGCCGATCGTTTTGTGACCGACGGACCGCTCTGGACCTCCGGCGGCGCATCGCCGACCTTCGACATGATGCTGCATCTGGTGCGCGAGCGTTTCGGCTCGGCCGTGGCGCTCGATGTGGCGAGCGTCTTCGTCTACGACCAGACCCATGCGGCGACGGACGCCCAGCCGCTTGTCTCGCTCGGGCGCCTGGGTGAACACCAGCCGGAGCTTGCCTCCGCGATCCGCCTGATGGAGCGTACGATCGACCGGCCGCTGACCATCGCGGCGCTCGCCCGCCGGCTCGGCTTTTCGACGCGCAAGCTGGAGACGCTGTTCACCAACGGGATTGGCACCGCACCGGGCAAATACTATCTGCGCCTCCGGCTGACGGCGGCGCAGCGCATGGTGCGCGATACGCCGCTCTCCATGCAGGAGGTGGCGCTGCGCTCTGGCTTCGACAGCCTCTCGGCGTTTTCCCGCGCCTTTCGCAATCATTTCGGCGCAAGCCCGCTGAAGCTCAGGACCGAGCTGCGGGCGAAATAAAAAAGGCGGGCTTTCGGCCCGCCTTTCCGTGTCTCCGTGCCACCGAGCTCAGTGCAGGATCTGGCTGAGGAAGAGTTTCGTGCGCTCGTGCTGCGGATTGTCGAAGAATTCGGCCGGCGAGTTCTGTTCGACGATCTGGCCCTGGTCCATGAAGATGACCCGGTTGGCCACCTGGCGGGCAAAACCCATTTCGTGCGTCACGCACAGCATGGTCATGCCTTCCTCGGCCAGTGACACCATCGTGTCGAGCACTTCCTTGACCATTTCCGGATCAAGCGCCGAGGTCGGCTCGTCGAACAGCATGATCTTCGGCTTCATGCAGAGCGAGCGGGCGATCGCCACACGCTGCTGCTGGCCACCCGAAAGCTGGCCGGGATACTTGTTGGCCTGTTCCGGAATCTTGACGCGTTTCAGATAGTGCATCGCCACTTCCTCGGCGTCCTTCTTCGGCATCTTGCGCACCCAGATCGGCGCCAGCGTGCAGTTTTCCAGGATCGTCAGATGCGGGAAGAGGTTGAAGTGCTGGAACACCATGCCGACTTCGCGGCGCACTTCGTCGATCTTCTTCAGGTCGTTGGTAAGCTCGATGCCGTCGACGACGATCGAGCCCTTCTGGTGCTCCTCCAGCCGGTTGATGCAGCGGATCATCGTCGACTTGCCGGAGCCCGAGGGTCCGGCGATGACGATGCGCTCGCCCTTCATGACCTTGAGATTGATGTCGCGCAGAACGTGGAAATCGCCGTACCACTTGTTCATATTGGATATCTCGACCGCGACATCCGTGGTGGAGACTGCCAGTTTTTGCGCCTGGGCTTGGTTGGCCATGTGTGTTTCCTCTCACTTATCTCTTGTGGCTCTTGTCGAGGCGGCGTTCGATGAAGGCCGAGTAGCGCGACATGCCGAAGCAGAAAATCCAGAATGTGAAGCCGGCGAAGATCAGGCCCGTCAGCGGCGTGACCGGCGTGATCCAGCCCGAATCCCCAAAGCTCGCCTTCACGATGCCGAGCAGGTCGTACATCGAAATGATCGTGACGAGGGAGGTATCCTTGAACATGCCGATGAAGGTGTTCACGATGCCGGGGATCACGAGTTTGATGGCCTGCGGTAGCACGATGAAGGTCATTTTGTGGAAGTAGTTTAGACCAAGAGCATCGGCCGCTTCATATTGTCCTTTCGGAATGGCTTGAAGACCGCCGCGAATGACCTCCGCCATATAGGCGGATGCGAAGATCGACACGCCGATCAGCGCGCGCAGGAACTTGTCGATATTGTTGCCCGGCTCCAGGAAGAGCGGCAGGAGCACGCTCGCCATGAAGAGAACGGTGATCAGCGGCACGCCGCGGATCAGTTCGATGAAGGTGATGCAGGCCGTCTTGAGGATCGGCATGCTGGACCGGCGTCCGAGCGCCAGGAGAATGCCGGCCGGCAGCGACACGACGATACCGACGAAGGACAGGATGAGCGTCACCATCAGGCCGCCCCACAGCGACGTCTCCACATGGCGCAGGCCGAAGACGCCGCCGAGCAGCAGGAAGAAGGAGACGACCGGGAAGACGATGAGCAGCAGCAGCGCGTTCAGCCCCTTGCGCGGCATCTTCGGCATCAGGAAGGGCACGAGCAGCGCCACGAACATGGCGGCGACCAGAAGCGGCCGCCACAGTTCGTCACGCGGGTAGGAGCCGAACATGAACTGCACGAAGCGGTCGTTCACATAGGCCCAGCAGGCGCCGTTCCAGCCGGCCGGCAGCTGGCCGCCCTGATCGACGGTCAGGCAGGCGGTGCGATCCGCACCGGTCCAGACGGCCGAGACGAACAGCCAGTTGATCAGGCCCGGCAGGAAGTAGACGAGTGCCGCAAGCGCGATGAGCGACAGGACGCTGTCTTTCACCGAAGCGAAGAGGTTCTTGCGGACCCAGCCGATGGCGGTCGAATCGGACAGCGGCGGCTTTTCCTGCTCCAGGAACCGGTCGCGGACATAGGTAATGGTCTCGGTCATCTCAGCGCTCCACCAGGGCCATCTTGGCATTGAACCAGTTCATGAACAGCGACGTGATGAGGCTGATCGAGACATAGATCAGCATCCAGATCGAGATGATCTCGATCGACTTGCCGGACTGGTTGAGGATGGTGCCGCCGACCGCGACGAGATCGGCATAACCGACAGCCACCGCGAGCGAGGAGTTCTTGATGAGGTTGAGATATTGCGAGGTGAGCGGCGGAATGATGATTCTCAGCGCCTGCGGCAAGACGACGAGGCGGGTGGCCTGGCCGGGCCTGAGACCCAGCGCGTAGGAGGCTTCCGACTGGCCGTGCGAGACGCCGCGGATGCCGGCGCGCACGATCTCGGCGATGAACGAGGCCGTGTAGAGCGACAGCGCGAGATAGAGCGCCAGGAATTCCGGCCCGATGACCATGCCGCCCTTCATGTTGAAGGAGCCGGGCACTGCGTAATCCAGCGTCAGGGGCTGGCCCATGACGATGAAGACGGCAAGCGGCAGCAGCACGACAAGGGCGAGATTGACCCACAGCACCGGCGGGCGCTGGCCCGTGGCGCGCTGGCGGGCATTGGCCCAGATCGTGAAGACGATGGCCGCGACGATGCCGATCAGCAAGGCGATGAGCACCACGCCGAAACCTTCACCGAAAACCGGGGCCGGCATGTAGATGCCGCGGTTCGAAATGAAGAACACCGCGTTCGGATCGTCCTTCAGATTCTGGAAGATCGTGCGGATGGAGGGCAGGAGGGCGAGAACGCCGAGATACCAGAAGAAGATGACGAGCAGCGGCGGGATGTTGCGGAAGATTTCCACATAGACCGTGCAGAGCCGCGCGATCAGCCAATTGTGCGACAGGCGCCCGACGCCGACCAGCAGGCCGACGATCGTCGCGGTGACGATGCCGGCGGCGGCGACCACGAGCGTGTTCAAAAGGCCGACCTGCAGCGCCCGGAAATAGGTCGAGTCGCTGGAATAGGAGATCAGCGCCTGCGCAAGGTCGAAACCGGCGCGGCTGTTCAGGAAGCCGAAGCCTGCCGTCATGTTGGCGCGGGCGAGATTCTGGACGACGTTGTTCCAGGCGTACCAGACGGCGCCGATGATCACGACGAGCGTAACGACCTGATAGACGACGCTCCGGAGCGCCGGATTGTAAAGCAGCGATACCTTCGGCGGTTCGCCGGACCCTGTTCGGGCATCCGCAAGAGCCATGCATTTCCCCTGACGTTGGTTCGCCCTGTTTGCCGGGCGTTAGTTTTAAAGGGGAGGGCGTTTGTGCGCCCTCCCGATCGTCACGTCTGACCGCGACTTAGCGGATCGGCGGTGCGTATTGCAAGCCGCCCTTCGTCCACAGGCCGTTCAGGCCGCGGGCGATCTTGAGCGGGGAGCCTTCGCCGACATTGCGCTCGAAGGATTCGCCATAGTTGCCGACAGCCTTGATGATCTGCACGGCCCAGTCCTTCGGCAGGCCGAGGTCGGCACCGATGGTGCTGTCAGCTTCTTCGCCGAGGAAGCGCTTGATATCCGGGTTGGCGGACTTTTTCATCTCTTCGACATTCGCGGTCGTGATGCCGAATTCCTCGGCGGCGACCATCGCATAGTGCGACCAGGTCACGATGTCGAACCACTTGGAATCGTTCTGGCGAACGGCCGGGCCGAGCGGCTCCTTGGAAATGATTTCCGGCAGAACCATATGGTCGTCCGGGTTGGCCATCTTCAGGCGGATCGAGTAGAGGCCCGAAGCGTCGGTCGTGTAGGCATCGCAACGGCCGGCATTGTAGGCGGCGTCGGCTTCATCCTGCGCTTCGAAAACGACCGGCTTGAAGTCCATGTTGTTGGAGCGGAAGTAGTCGGCTAGGTTCAGTTCCGTCGTGGTACCGGACTGCACGCAGACCGAGGCGCCGGAAAGTTCGAGCGCCGACTTCACGCCGAGCTCCTTCTTCACCATGAAGCCCTGGCCGTCATAATAGTTCACGGCGCGGAAATCGAAGCCGAGCTGCGAATCGCGGCTGACGCTCCAGGTAGTGTTGCGGGCCAAAAGGTCGATTTCACCCGACTGCAGGGCCGGGAAGCGGTCCTTGGCCGAAAGGGGGGTGAACTTCACCTTGGTGGCATCGCCGAAGACGGCAGCAGCCACGGCCTTGCAAAGATCGATGTCGAGACCGGCCCAGTTGCCGGCCGAATCCTGCGCGCCGAAACCGGCGAGGTTCGAACCGTTCACACCGCACTGCACGAAGCCCTTGGCTTTTACGTCAGAGAGCGTGTCTGCCTGAGCAGCCGTTGCGCCAAGCCCCAGCACGGCAGCGCCAACGAGCGCTGTCACGATTTTTTTTGCCATTTTTTCACAACCTTTTTCTGTTGTCTTTGTTTTGTCCGCTGGTCACGCGTTGAAATCAACGCGTTGCGGAACTCGCCACCCTCCCGGCGCGAGGTTGCTTATCTCATGCTCAAATTTTCGCAGGGTCAAGTGACCGGGCTTATTTTCCAGTCAGTAAGCTAAATTTGTCGATATCTGACGGGAATTTGGGCAGAAAAATAGGGATATGGGCAGTAAACCGCTCAAAAAATCCGCGCAATTAACACTTGAAGCGCTTTGGGCGCATGTCATGGAGACAAGTTGGGGCTTGACCCGCCGGTATGCCTGTCCAAGAGTCTTCCTCCCACATTCCTCGAATTTCCTCCGGACTGATCCATGAAAAACAGAGACGAAATCCTCGCCGGCGCCGGCGTGAACACCCGCCTTGCCCATGCCGGAAACGATCCAGCTGAGTATCATGGTTTCGTCAATCCGCCGGTTGTGCATGCCTCCACCGTGCTGTTCCCGAATGCCGCGACGATGGAAAATAGGGCGCAGAAATACACCTATGGCACGCGCGGCACCCCGACGACGGACGCGCTCTGCGCGGCGATCGATGAGCTTGAAGGTTCTGCCGGCACCATTCTGGTGCCATCGGGGCTCGCCGCCGTCACCGTACCGTTCCTGGCCTATCTCTCATCGGGCGATCACGCGCTCATCGTGGATTCGGTCTATCACCCGACGCGGCATTTCTGCGACACGATGCTGAAGCGCCTCGGCGTGACCGTGGAATATTACGATCCTGACATCGGTGCGGGCATCGAGGCCCTGATCAAGCCGAACACCAAGCTGGTGCATACGGAAGCGCCGGGCTCTAACACCTTCGAGATGCAGGACATCCCGGCGATTGCCGCCGCCGCGCACAAGCATGGCGCCGTCGTCACCATGGACAACACCTGGGCGACGCCGCTCTATTTCAAGCCGCTGGATTTCGGTGTCGACGTCTCCATTCATGCGGCAACGAAGTATCCGGCCGGCCATTCCGACGTGCTGTTCGGCACCGTCTCCGCCAATGCCGCCCATTGGGAGCAGCTGCACGACACGCAGATCACCCTCGGAACCTGCGCGTCACCGGACGATGCCTATCAGGTGCTGCGCGGCCTGCGCACCATGGGTGTGCGGCTGGAGCGGCATCAGGAAAGCGCTCTGGAACTGGCGCGCTGGCTGGAAGGCATCGACGACGTGTCGCGCGTGCTGCACCCTGCACTGCCGAGCTTCCCGGGTCACGATCTGTGGAAGCGCGACTTCAAGGGATCGAGCGGTATCTTCTCCATCGTGCTCGACGGCGGCGCGCCGGAGCGCCACAAGGCGAAGGCCCATGCCTTCCTCGATGCCCTCGGCATCTTCGGCCTCGGCTATTCCTGGGGCGGCTTCGAATGCCTTGCGGTGCATGTGAACCTCAACGACCGTCGCGTCGCCAAGGGTCCGGAAGAAGGTCCGGTGCTGCGCCTGCAGATCGGTCTTGAGGACGTGAAGGATATCAAGGCTGATATCGAGCGCGGGCTGGAAGCGGCACGCGCCGTTTGATGCGGAAAATACCCTCATCCGGTTTGCCGGGTGAGGGCTTTCAACTCGGCGTGCGATAACCGTAGAGCCAGTCCAGATCGCCAGCGAGCTGGTCCGGCTTGCGCAGCGAGAGCACGAGGTTGCGGGCAAGCGCGACCGGGCCGCCGGCATGATAGGCGAACCGGTTGAAGGCGCCGCGTCTGCGGACTTTTTCGACGCGTTCCCGGCGTTCCTTTTCGAACCTGCGCAAAGCCGATCCGATCTCTGTGGTGCCGGCGAGACGGTTTGCCAGGAGGGCCGCATCCTCGATCGCCATGGCGGCGCCCTGTGCGGCGAAGGGCGTCATGGCATGGGCCGCATCGCCGACCAGCACGATGCCTTTTCCGTCTGTCCATACGCCATCGGCGCAGCCGAACAGCGGCCAGGCCATGGGATTTTGCGCGTCCTCGATGAGACGGCGGATATCCGCGTGCCAGCCGGCGAAGGCGTCCTGAAGATGGCCGCGCGTCAACGCATCGCCCTTGCGCGTCCAGCCTTCCGGCGGTGTATCCGCCTGCGCATGGATGGCGACGATGTTGAAGGCCTGCATCTCCGCCAGAGGATAGGCGACGAGATGGGCCTGCGGGCCGAGAAAGGCCGTCACGGTGCGCGGATTGAGGAAGGCCGGCGCCAGACCGTAGGGCACGAGGAATCGCCAGGCAATGTTGCCGGAATAGCGAGCGGGCGGGGCGCCCGGCACGGTCTGGCGCAGGCGCGACCAGACACCGTCGGCGGCGATCAGCACATCGGCCGGTGCAAGGGCGCGGGCCGCTTCAGCGCTTTCGATTCGTACGCCCGTCGTCAGCGTGCAGAGCGGATTTTGCCTGACGGCATCGATGAGCACGGCCTGGAGCGACGCCCGATGCAGGACGCCATAGGGCGCGCCCCAGCGGTTGCGGGCCGCCTGGCCGGCGGGCACGGAAGCGAGCGGAGACAGCGTCTGTCCCGAGGCGAGCAGGATATGATCCGGCTCGCTCCAGCGGGCGTTCAGCGCGTCAAGCAAGCCGAGATCGGTAAGGATGCGCGAGGCGTTCGGCGAGAGCTGCAGGCCGGCGCCGACCTCTTCACGGGCGGGAGCCTGTTCAAGGATATGCGAAGGGATGCCCTTGCGGGCGAGCGCAAGGGCTGTCGTCAGGCCGGCAATGCCGGCGCCGACGATGGTCGCGGATGTTACCGAAGACATGAAGGTGCGGCCCGTGGGGCCGTCACGCCGCTACCTGGTTGGTGAAGGTGCAGCCGGCAGGTTCCGTCTGCGTGGCCTTCAGGACCGGGTTGTAGCGGTAGAGTGTCGAGCAGTAGGGGCAGACCTTTTCATTGTCGTCGCCCATGTCGAGGAAGACATGCGGGTGGTCGTAGGGCACTGAGGCGCCGACGCACATGAATTCCTTCACGCCGATCTCGATCGTGCGATGGCCGCCGTCGTTCTGGAAATGGGGAATGCTGTGCCCAGCCATGTCATGCTCCGTGGAAGTCCGTTTTCTGGCGCGGACCATAGTCGCCTTCCGGTCAAATGTGTAGATGCAAAACCGTCGCGGGGAAGGAGATTTCGTGCGCGGTGCCGTTTTCTCCGCAGGCAAAGGGCAGTATGAGCAGGGTCGAGAAAACGAAAGACGGCCCGCGATGAACCTTGATCCCCCGCCCTTTTCCCGTTTCACCCATGAGGGTCTGGAGCTTGCCTTTTTCGACGAGGGCGACCCGTCGGGCGAACCGGTGCTGTTGATCCACGGATTTGCCTCCAGTGCCAATGTCAACTGGGTGTTTCCCGGCTGGCTGAAGACGCTCGGCGATGCCGGCTACCGTGTGATCGCGCTCGACAATCGTGGCCACGGCGCCAGCGCCAAGCCGCATGACCCGGCGCTCTATACGCCGCCGCTGATGGCGGGCGATGCGGCAGCGCTGCTCGACCATCTCGGCATTCCCGAAGCCCATGTCTTCGGCTATTCGATGGGCGCGCGCATCACCGCCTTCATGGCGCTTGCCCATCCGCATCGCGTGCGCTCCGTCGTCTTCGGCGGGCTCGGCATCGGCATGGTGGAAGGCGTCGGCGACTGGGATCCGATCGCCGACGCGCTGCTTGCGCCCTCGCTCGACGTCGTGACCCATGAGCGCGGCCGCATGTTCCGCGCCTTCGCCGAGCAGACGAAATCCGACCGCCAGGCGCTTGCCGCCTGCATCATGACCTCGCGGGATCTCCTGACCGTGGAAGACATGGGCCGCATCGATGTGCCCGCCTTGATCGGCGTCGGCACGAAGGACGACATTGCCGGCAATCCGCAGGATCTCGCCGCGCTGATGCCGGATGCGCGCGCGCTCGATATCCCCGGCCGTGACCACATGCTCGCCGTCGGCGACAAGGTTTTCAAACGCGCCGTGCTGGATTTTTACGCGCAGATCGGCGCGCGCTGACACCCCGTTTACGACAAAGCGCGTCCGGCCATTCCGCTTGGACGCGCTTTGCTTTATATAGGGTCCTGTAGATGATGAAGGAGTGCGGCGATGGTCGCGATGAATGAACTCAGGGCCGGCGACAAGCTCAAGGCCATGGATCCGATCTGGGACAGCCTGCGCGAAGAAGCCCGCGTTGCCGCCCAGGCCGAGCCGCTGCTGGCGGCCTTTCTCTATTCGACGGTGCTGAACCACCGCTCGCTGGAAGAAAGCGTGATCCATCGCGTCTGTGAGCGCCTCGACCATCCGGACCTGCAGGCCAATCTCCTGCATCAGATTTTCGACGAAATGCTGGAAGACTGGCCGGAATGGGGCAGCATCCTGCGTGTCGATATCCAGGCCGTCTATGACCGCGACCCCGCATGCCTGCGGTTCCTGGATGCCGTGCTCTATTTCAAGGGGTTCCACGCCATCCAGACGCACCGCGTCGCGCACTGGCTTTATAAAAGCGGCCGGCGCGACCTTGCGCTCTATCTGCAGAGCCGTTCCTCCAGCGTGTTCCAGACGGATATCAATCCGGCCGCCCATATCGGCAAGGGCATCTTTCTCGATCACGCGACGGGCCTGGTGGTCGGCGAAACCGCGTCCATCGGCGACAACGTCTCGATCCTGCACAATGTAACGCTCGGCGGCACCGGCAAGGAGGGCGGCGATCGCCATCCCAAGATCGGCGATGGCGTGATGATCGGGGCCGGCGCGAAAATCCTCGGCAACATCCATATCGGCCATTGCTCGCGCATTGCCGCAGGCTCCGTCGTGCTGAAGCCCGTCCCGCCGAAATCGACGGTTGCCGGCGTGCCGGCGCGCGTCGTGGGCGAGGCGGGCTGCAACGAGCCGTCACGCGCCATGGACCAGTTGTTGGCAGCCTTCGACTACGATCTGTGAGGCGGAAAAGTCGACGCGTATCGGACTTCGAGGGTTTACAGGCTCCAGAGCAGGTGCGAGAAGCGCGGCACATCAAATCATTGACGGAGACATGTCGTGAAGCCGGAAGAAATCAGGAAGCTCGAGGCCTACTTCAAGCGCAACATCAACAAGGAGATCGTCATCAAGGCGCGTCCGCGCAAGGATGAATCGGCCGAAGTCTATCTTGCTGATGAGTTCCTGGGCGTCGTGTTCCGCGACGACGAGGACGGCGAGCTTTCCTACAACTTCTCCATGGCGATCCTCGACATCGATCTGTGATCCCTCGGACATTGCTGGAATTCAAAGGCCCGGTCGCCCTTTGCGCCGGGCTTTTTCGTGTCTGTTTCATGCCTGTCCTTCGTCATCCTCGGCCCAAGATGACGTTGAGGGGGAGGCGGGCGTCAGTGGCAGTCGGCGAAGTCTGATAGGCCGAGGTAGGGTAGGCAAAGGCGACGAACGGATGCGACAGTGAAGGACATCACTGTCAACGCCAAAGGCCGCAAATCACTCCCGCTATTCTGGTTCCGACGTCGATTATTATTGTTTTGCGACGGCTTGGCTTTTCTCAATGCCAATAATCATACCTATCGGGCAAGATGTTGCTTTGACTGGAAAATATTGCGCCGCACCATTTCATTGACTTTTTTGTGCATTGCATATAGATTTCGGACCATACCACCGGGATCCAAAGGAGACTTCGATGTTCAATTTCGACGACGCAAACAAGAAGAGCAAGGAAGCCGTGGACACGTTCGTGAAGAGCTACACGACCGCTGCGCAGGCATGGCAGGCAATCGCCACCGAGACTGCCGACTTCAACAAGAAGTCCTTCGAAAACGGCCTCGCTCACTTCGAAAAGCTTTCCGGCGTCAAGAGCGTCGAAGCTGCCGTCGAACTCCAGACCGCTTTTGTGAAGTCTTCCTATGAAGGTTTCGTCGCCGAAGCCACGAAGCTCAGCGAAATGTATGCCGACCTCGCCAAGGGCGCCTACAAGCCCTACGAAGCGCCGGTCGCTAAGGCCACCGCTGCTACCAAGTCGGCTGTCGCCGCCTAAGGCTTTCAGTACAGCGTACGCGTATAACGTTTATCG
>NZ_JBLZPH010000144.1:0-4376 GCF_049199205.1 Shinella sp. M31
GGCTTGCGCGGCGGACGCTGGCCGGCGCGGCCCTGGCTGGCGCGGTGGCCGCTGCCGCTGCGGGGCTTGCGCTTGCCGCCGGGGCCGGCGGTGACGACGGCCGGGGCCTCGCCGCTGGCGACGGTGATCTGGATGCCCATCAGCTTCTCGATGTCGCGCAAGAGATGCGCTTCATCCGGCGTGCAGAAGGCGATCGCGATGCCGTCGCGGCCGTTGCGGGCCGTGCGGCCGATGCGGTGGACGTATGCGTCCGCCACTTCCGGCAGGTCGTAGTTGTAAACGTGGGTGACGCCGGGAATGTCGATGCCGCGGGCGGCGACGTCGGTGGCGACGAGCACGCGGATTTCGCCGTCACGGAACGCCTTGAGGGCGCGTTCGCGCTGGCCCTGGCTCTTGTTGCCGTGGATCGAGGCGGCCTTGAAGCCGATATGCTCCAGATGCTTCATCAGCTTCTCGGCGCCATGCTTGGTGCGCGAGAAGACGAGCGACAGGCCATCCGGGTTGTCAGTCAGCGTCTTGCGCAGGATCTGCGCCTTCTGGTCCTTGCCGGGAACGTGGTGGACATACTGCTCCACCTTGTCGGCGGCCTTGCCCGGCGGGGTCACTTCGACCTTCTTCGGGTTGACGAGATATTCGCCGGCCAGCTCGCCGATCAGCTTCGGCATGGTGGCCGAGAAGAGCAGCGTCTGGCGGTTCTTCGGCACCATCTTCGAAATCTTGCGCAGATCGTGGATGAAGCCGAGGTCGAGCATCTGGTCGGCTTCGTCGAGCACGAGGTAGCGGGCCTGCGTCAGCGTCACGGCCTTGCGGGCGACGAGATCGAGCAGGCGGCCGGGCGTGGCGACGAGAATGTCGGTGCCGCGCGAGAGCATTTCCGACTGCTTGTTAATCGAGGCACCGCCGACGACGGTGACGACGCGCAGCGGCGTCTTCTTGACGAAGTCGCGGAGGTTATCGGCGATCTGGTTCACCAGTTCGCGGGTCGGGGCGAGGATGAGGGCGCGAATGTTGCGCGGGTCGGGACGGCGGGCGTCCGCGAGCAGCTTTTCGATCATCGGCAGGCCGAAAGCGGCCGTCTTGCCGGTGCCGGTCTGGGCAAGGCCGATCAGGTCGGAGCCTTCCATGACGAGCGGGATGGCCTTCTCCTGGATCGGCGTCGCTTTTTCAAAACCGAGCGTGGAGAGGGTGGCGACGATGGTCTGCGAGAGGCCGAGGTCGAGGAAAGTGGTCAAGTCAAATACCTTTCGGGGCGCCAAACAGGTATCGCCGGAACGCACCATGCGCTTCCGGTTTCGTCTGGCGTCAAGAACCCCGCGTGAATTGGGAACTTGTGGGTTGGTTGGCAGTCGTCTGCGCAGTCATCCGCAAAATGGGAGGCGGATCGTCTCTTGCGCTTGTCCTTCTTGGCATCCCGTACAGGGAAATCGCTGGCTCGCTCACGCGGCGGCCGAAGGGCGACGCTGCGGTTCATGTCGTTGTTTTGCGCCAAAAAGTCAAGTGCTACTTTCGCAGGTGCGAAAGGGCGGCTGTTCAATCCATGCGCAGTTCGAAGTCGGCGGAGGCTGAAACCGTGCCGTTTATGAGGACGTCTACGCGGTGCGTGCCGGGATAATAGACCCGCGTGGTGATCGCGCGGATGGCATGGTCCTTGACGATCGACTGCGATCCGCCAGCCGGCAGACCCAGCGTCTTCCACTTGAACACTTTCGGCGCCAGGGTGCCGTTCGCCTTCACGTGATGGATCGCATAGTCGATCATCAGCCGCTGCGGTTCCGCATCCTCGTTGTTCATGGTGACGGAGAAGCTGAGCTTGTCGCCGAAGGTGATGACGGGCGTCGTGACGAGCAGGCTGGCGGTAATGCCGCGCGCGGCGGCAAAACCGAAATTGGCGAGCGCCTTGGCATCGCCCTTCTTCAAGAGGGTGCGCGAGGCATGGCGCAGCAGCTGGCGGCGTTCGGTTGAGGCGCTGTCGATATGGCGCTCCACGAAATCGGCAACGAGGGCAGGGTGGTCCTTGGCGATATCGTTCAGGCTGTTGGCGACGGAGCGGCGGACGTAATCCTCGGGGTCGTCGAGGAGCGCGACGAGGATCGGCAGGATGGGGGCCGGCTCCTTGACCAGCGCCGGCAAGCGCATCGCCCAGGGCAGGCGCGGGCGCGTGCCTTCCGAGGCGAGGCGGCGGACATGGTGGTTGGGATCCGTCACCCAGCCGGAAAGCTCGGCAAGCGCCCGGTCTTGGTGCATGTGGATGAAGCGGCGGATGCCGAATTCGGCAGTGAAATGCGGCGTCAGCGCTTTCAGAAGGGCGAGTGACAGATCGAAATGGCCAAGTCCATGTTCGGAGACGAACTGGTTGACCGGCAGCAGCGCCCAGCCGGAAAGGCCCGGCCTGCTGTCTGCCGGGAGAGCCTTGTGCAGGATATCGGCAGCGGCGGCATAATCGGCGGGCAGTGTATGGGTCAGCGCATCCTTGATCCGCTCGGCGCGCTGCATCAGTTCCAGCGTCTCCATGCCCTCGGTTGCCAGCGCCGCGAAGCGGCCGGCATCGAAATCGGCCGCGACGCGGGAGATATGGCCGGCCATGTCCGTCACCAGTCCGGGATGCAGCAGGTTCTTCAGCGGTTCGGCCATGTGTTTTCCTTTTGTTCGCGAGACCCTAACCGGCCGTATCGGCGCAAGGATAGGGGCGGGCACGCTTTCCAACAGTTTCGTGAAGAAGACCACCCGGAACATGCGGCGGCGGCTTGCGTTCCCATAAACGCGCATCCTGCCACAATCCTGTTGGATGCTTTGAAGGCAGATCCGCTGCCAATCCACAACCTCGCTACGGGAGTGAAACATGACCGCTACGACTTGGATTCTCGCCGCCGACGGCAACCAGGCCCGCCTCTTGAAGGGGGTCAACCTGCTGAAGGACGAACAGCAGAGCCCGGAGCAGGAGGTCTTTCGCTGGGAGCCGAAAAAGGCGCAGGACATCATGGCCGACAAGCCCGGCCGCAGCCACTCCTCCGTCGGCCACGGCCGCTCGGCCATGGAATATTCAAGCGATCCGGTGCGGGAGGAGCAGCAGAAATTCACCGCCGAAATCGCCGGCCTGATTGACGGCTACGCCGCGAAAGGCGCTTTCGACCGGCTGGTCGTCTGCGCCGCCCCGCAGACACTCGGGGACCTGCGCAACAAACTCTCCGACAAGTCCCGCACGCTGACCATGGCCGAGATCGACAAGAACTTTTCGAACCTGCCGACGGACAAGCTGATCTCGTCCGTCCGCTCGATCATGTTCGACGCCTGACCGCTTTCAGAAATCGGTCGGAACGCCGCCCTCTTCCTTGCGCTTTGCGACGAACGCATCCAGTTCGTCCTCGATCGCTGGGTCGAGCGGCGGCTTTTCGTAGGTGTTGAGCTTTTCCTTGAACACCCGGTTGGCATGGTCGTAGGTCGTCGGCCGGCCGGCTTCCGTCCAGGTCTCGAAATTGCGCCAGTCCGACAGGATCGGCGAATAGAAAGCCGTTTCGTAGCGCGCCAGCGTATGCGGCGTACCGAAGAAATGGCCGCCGGGGCCGACGTCGCGCACCGCGTCGAGGCCCAGCGCGTCGGGGCTGACGTCGAGTGGCGTCAGATATTCCGCCACCATTTGCAGCATGTCGACATCAAGGATGAATTTCTCGAAGGACGCCGTCAGGCCGCCCTCGCTCCAGCCCGCCGAATGCATGATGAAATTGCCGCCGCCCTGCGTCAGCGCCCAGAGCGAGAAGGCAGATTCATAGGCGGCCTGTGCATCCAGCGTGTTCGACGCGTTTGTATTGGAGGTGCGGTAGGGAATGTTGTATTTGCGGGCGAGCTGGCCGCCGGCAATGACCGCCTTCATATATTCCGGCGTGCCGAAGGCCGGTGCACCGGTCTTCATGTCGACATTCGAGGTGAAGCCGCCATACATGACCGGCGCACCGCGCCGTACCATCTGCGTGAAGGCGATGCCGGCGAGTGCTTCGGCATTCTGCTGAACGACGGCGCCGGCGATCGTCACGGGTGCCATGGCGCCCGCCAGCGTGAACGGGGTCACGACCACGACCTGGTTGCGCGAGGACATCTCGATGATGCCCTGCAGCATGGGGCCGTCGAGGCGGAGCGGCGACGAGGTGTTGATGATGGTGAAGAGCGAGGGTTCGCGCTCCATCTGCTCCATCGAAATGCCGCGGCCGATGCGGGCGATCTCAATGCCGTCAAGATTGCGCTGCTTGCCCAGCGAATAGACGTGGAATGCTTTGTCCGTCAGCTTCACCATGTCCGACAGGCAATCGAGATGGCGGATCGAGGCGTGGATGTCGATCGGCTCGACCGGATAGCCGCCGGTCGTGTGGATGACGTCATAGCAC
>NZ_JBLZPH010000145.1:0-27731 GCF_049199205.1 Shinella sp. M31
CGAAAATGCCAGCGCCGGATAACGCTCAATAACGCCATGTCGATCACTCCATAGCCCCCGCTGAAAACATGCGAGGGAAGGTTGGAACATGGGTCAATTCTCAATGGAAATATCAGGCCACGCCGGGTCAGTTCTCAGTGGCAATCAACAGCATGATCTCGTGGCGCGCGATCTGGACCCCCATTTGCCGGCCATCGGGGTAGATGAAACAACTCAGCCAGCGCCCCTCGTCCGAACTTCGCGGGCGGCGGAAGGCAACGATCCATGACCAGGTGTAGCTCTGCGGCGAATGATAGCTCGCCAAGTTGAGCGTGAAGCGGTCACTGGTATGGCTCATCAGCTTGACGCCGGGAATGGCGAGCCAAGCGATGGTGACGGCGGCGGCGAGGACAGGCGCGAGGACGATCAGCGCGAGGCAGATCATTGCGGCCATGATACTTCGGATCATGCGCATGCTGGTTCCTTTCTGCTGGGGTGGAGGGTTAGGCGGCGAGAGCCCAGATGAGCCAAGCCAAGAGCGAGACGACCGATGCCATCAGGTAGATGACGAACGCGATCACAGCGGCGGCGCCGAACCGGTCATTGCCCATGTCACGGCTCAAGAAGGCGGCTGTACCGAAGGAAAGCAGCGTGATCACAGCCGGGATAAGCCACCAGCCGAACTCAACGGTAAAGGTCATCGCCCTCTCCCAAACGTCCGTCGGCGTCACAAACGGCGAAGTCTGCCCGCTTTGGCCATTACGCCAGTCCCGGAACCTCGCCGCCGTCCAATCGCTCGACTTATCTGAATGACGAGAGCCCGCACCGGCTGACAGGCCGGCGCAGGCTCTCTGGCGCACTCCCGAAGGGAGGATGGATGGAGCGGACTGCGGGAGTCGAACCCACCTTGACGGCTTGGAAGGCCGATACCTCGCCTCGAAGAAGCCCGCGGATATTCAAGTCTTTGGCACAGTTGATGAAAAGCGCCCTATTCCGGGATTTCCCCGGATTTGAAGATTGACGGCTCCAGCGATATCGCCCGCCACGGTCTTGCCGCTGTGTGCGCCAGCGCGGCAATCTGCTTGACCGGCCCGAAGGCTACCGTCTGCCGGCCGAAGCCGGTTCTGTTACGGCTATGCCGTATGGGGTCGGGAAGGCTGGCCCCCATACGGTGAACCTGGTTGCCCGACTGATTACCGCCTCGTACGACGGCTGCGGAGCCTTCCCGATCTCGTTTGCCTTTCGGCTAACCGGACGCCGGGCTACCCTCCCGGCTTGGCCGCGGGGCCTTGGCGGCTACTTAACCAGCGAGCGCGTCGCGTCTGTGGAGACAGTTTGATCGAAGATCAATCTCGCAGTGCCATCCGCGTCGGTTTGTCCAAGGTAGGACACACCCTCAAAGACAAGCCGCACGCCTTTGTTCGCTGGAGCACCATGAACAACCAGCCCGCCTGAAACATCGCCGCCTTCGCGCGGCGTTGCGACCAGTTCAGCGCGTTCAAAGTCGTTCACGCTTGCCGGCTTGATGGTGAAGCTTTTCGTGTCGAATTCCAAAGGCATCGTAAATCTCCTGCAACTCATCATGAGGCTACCGCCTCACCATGGCGCGAGCAAGGCTTCGCAGGGTACGAGGCGCAGCGGCTTTCCCTTGGATGGCTGAATTCTTTTCGGGCGCGACCGGTGCGAACCGGCTTTCAGCAGCGATTACGCTCTAACTGTCATCCGCGCCCTGGTGGTGAAGTCGCCCTTGAGCGCAAATCACCACTATAGATTTCCTATACCGTATTCAGGTTTCGAGTGGAATCCCATATCAAGCGATTTCTCGCAGTTTTCCGCGATTTTCATAACCAAAATGTATGGCGAGTGCGGTTAGTCCTTGCTTTAGCATTTCTATATATGCGCGCTGGAGATTTTTGCTGTCCGCCATCTCGGCAACAGCCCTGCCCTCACCCGCTACTTTGACCATCACGTCGTACCCGATACCCAGGACGCGTCGGCAGTCGGCAAGGTCAATCCCGGCTTGGATCTGCCGATCGGACAGCGCCGAGCGGGGGCCGCCACCGTCGACCGGTTCGCGGCTGTAGTCGAAAGACCCCGCGCCAGCGCCTCCCAGCGCTTCCCAGATGCGGCGGAACCGCTCGCCTGCCTTCGCCTGTGCCTCGTCGATAAGATTGCGCTGCTCCAGAACGACAAGCGCGCTTTCCTTCATGTTCTTGACGCCCATGATCCTCTTGGGGTTCCACGTCTCGCCATCGTGCGCCCGATTGTAGAGCGGGTTGTCGATCTCGCTCAGTTCCGGCTTTGCCTGGCCGTGACCAATATTCTTCAAGTCGATCGTGCCGAGCTTTGCCTTCCGTACGCGCATTGCCATGGTCTTGTTCCTCGTATTGCCGCCGTTCAGTTCGTAGCCAGCGCGTCATCGATCATCGCCCGCCAGATTTCTTCGACCTCCTCGAGCGTAAGGTCGATGTCGTCGCGCTCGCTGCGGACAAGTCCCTTCAGGACCATGTTTGTCGTCGGCTCCCGAAGCGCCTCGATGACGGCGTGGGCTTGGACACGCCGCTTCTTTGCCGCGACGTGGAGATAGAGATCGTCGGTGTTGTCGAACTCCAAAACCTCTCCGTCGGAATATGCCAGCCGGTAGGTGCTGACCCCATCTACCAACCGGATCAAGTTCATGCTGTAGCCAAGCGCCGCTTCTTCTAAGGCGGTGGTGATTTTGTCGATCATGCTCATGCCGCATGCCTCCTGAGGTCGTTCGACGCCCGCTGCTCTGAAATGGTGCCCTTGCCGACGCTGCGAAGCTGGTGATGGTCGCAATAGGTTCCGGTGGCCGGATGGCCGCAGAACTGGATATCGGCCTTGGCGCCGGTGATCGGCCACCGGCATTCGGTGGCGTCGAGTTCGAAGAGGCGCTTGAGCGTGGCCGTGGCATCATAGGCCCGTGCTTCTGACAGCTCGGGGGCCTTGCGCTCCTTCGGCGGCCGCGGTGGTGCGGCGGCGCGCTCTGCCTCGCGCTGGAGCCGTGCCAGCCGACGGCGTTCCCGCTTGGCGTTGTTCTCGCGGTGGCGACGGTCGGTCAGGCGTTCCGGGCTGCGCTTCGTCTCGCCCCAGCCGCGCAGTGGATATTCGGCCAGTTCTGCGCGGTTGCGTGCATAGATTCCCATGATGACCATGCGGGACAGTTGCTCATGGGTACGAGCCGCGACGGCGTTGGCGATGTCGAGCGCCGACATTCCGGGTGCATAGAGTTCCTTGATCAGTTCGATACGGGCGGTGGTCTTTTCCGAGCGCCTGACGTGGATGTTCATGCCGCGCTCCCATGCTTGAAGCCGTCGACGAGACGACGGACGCGCTCGATCATGGCCGGGTCTTTGCGTGCAACCGGTGCGGTGAGCGCCTGATAGGTCTCGCGCTTGCGAACGAGGTCTTCGCGATACCGCGCCGCCTCTGCCCTCGCCCGCTTCGCCAGTTCGGCCGGTCGCGGCATGAACGAGTAATCCATGTCGGTGTATTCGCCTTGCCGGATGCGGCGCATTGCGTCCTTGAGACCGATCTTCGGAACCGAGCGGAGCGCGATGCCGTATTCGGTGACGATCTCGTTTGGCGGGATGCCGACGGGGATAGTCATCCCGGCGCGCTTCATAGCGTCGATGCAGGCGGCGATTGTCTCGGCCGAGGCCGGGGCCAGATCGTCAGTGAGCGCGGTAATCTCGCGCTCCAAGGTCGAGAGTGTTGCCGGTAAATTCGTCATCGGTTTTTCGTCCTAGAACTCTGTCGATTTCGCGTTGGCAGTCGTCTTGGTGTTGCTGGAAGGCTGACTTTCGAGGCGGGGCTTGGGACTGGCGGGGCGGCCGATCCTTGAGGGCGCGCCGAACCCAGCCGCGCCACGTCGCAGGCCAATCCAGCTTTGCGCCGTTGGGAGACGAGCGGGACCAATCACGCATGGCGTCGGCCTCGGCTTTTGCTTGGGAATGGGTCATGCCCTCGGCGACGGCAAAATCCAGATCGGGGGAAAAGTCGTCTGGCATCCGATGAGCGCGCTTGCGAGGCGCTTGCGCCGCCACATCCGAACGAAGTGAGGATGTATTGGTATCTTGGTGTACTGGTGTCTTTAGTGCGTCCGCGCTGCGTCCTGCTTGCGTCCCGCTTGCGTCTTCCGTGCGTCCAACATCCTGATAACGTGAGTAGTTACAAACGGTTATCTGCGTCTTTCCTGCGTCCGTTTTGGTCTCAATCATGCGTTCAGATTCAAGCATCGAAAGGAACGTCCTGACGCGCTTGTCCGAGCCCCATCGCCAAGCAGATTGGAGCGACCGCAATGTCACGAACATGCTGCCGACTGGTACGTCCAAGACCTCATTGCCGATGCGGTGGCGCGTCTCTTTCCAAGCCACGTTGGCGATCAGCCACAGCCATGCCTCACGCTGGCTAAGCTCTGCAGTCGCGAAAAGCTCATGGTCGAAGATGGAGGTCTGGACGCGGATCCAACGGCTCATCCTCGCCACTCCTCAACCGTCATCATGCCCTTGGCGATGTTGCAACTCGCGCAGGCCGGAACAAGATTTTCAATGTGGTCAGTGCCGCCCCTGGCTCTCGGCGTCCTATGATCGACGTGCGAGGCGTCGGCGCCGCAATATACGCATTGAGAGCCCTTCAGCGCGAAGACCTTGGCGCGTGTTGCCGCCCATTCCTTGGGATAGGTGGCCTTGTGTTTCGGGCCGGCTTGCTCTGACGAGGCCTTCAGATGACGCTCGTTATGGAATGCCTTGCGTTCGCGCTCGCCTTTCCCAATGCATGGTCGCCACTCGTAAGCACCGCAACGGGGGCACGGAACTCGCAAGGCATTGTATTTCAGCTTTCGGTTCCTCACTTCACCACCTCGATCTCTACGCCGTGGCAAGCGCGCATCAGCTTCTGCTTCAATCGGAAGGCAGGCGTCTTCACGCCCTTTACGTCGATCACTCGCCGCCGGCGCTGCGCGACGTCCCAGAAGACGAAATCGGCGCGGTATGTGGCGATCAGGATTCCGTTGACGGTGAGGCAGTACGGACGCTGGAGTTCAACGTCGCAGACCTCCCCATCTCGCTCCCTGATCTTCAGGGCAGCGTAGTAGGATGCCTCGGCCTTGCTATCGAAGCAGATGCCGTCGAGCAGCGTTCGCTTGGCGCCGTACTTGCTGCGCTTCGGCTTCGATGACAGAAGGGCTTGGCCCTGTTCTCTGGTGAGGTGCAGCGTCATGCAGCCACCTGCGCTTTCTCGCGGACGAGCCGGAGCGCATGACGCGCTACCATCTGCCTGCACCTTTGATTGATGTGCTTGTGCTGGCGAGGCGTCAGGGGCTTGTGGTTCATCATGTAGTTCTTGAGGCGGTCGGCGTCTTGGCCGCGGATGCAGAGGGCTTCGGCCAGCTTCGGGACGTCAGGGCCGTGAAGGGCAAATGCTGCGGTGAAGGTCATGCCGCGACCTCGTCATCGTCGATCGAGGGCACTGGCGCGCCGGTGATACGGCGCTCGGCTATGTCAGCATACTCGGGGTTCAGTTCGACGAGGACGCTACGAAGGCCAAGCTGCTCGGCAACGAGGCCGACCGTGCCAGACCCGCCGAACGGGTCGAGGATTTTTCCAGGGACACGGTCAAACGATTCACAGATCGGGCCGCAGCCATCGGCGGCGCCGCAGCAGCCGCAAACCGTCGTTGGCGTTCCTGCGACGATGCACCGGCGAGCAAGCTCCTGCGGGAATGTAGCAAAGTGCGCGCCGCTGTAGCCTTGGATGTTGAACGTCCAGACGTTTCGACCATTGCGCAGTTCTGGCACATAGGTCTCAACCCAGGTGCCTTCACGGTTCTGGCCCGCCGTGCTGCCCTTTGCTGGCTTGTATTGGCCATCCTTGCGGCGTGCGTGCGCGTTGCCCGTGGTCGGCTCTTTCAGAGCCTCTGGGTCGTAGAAGTATCGTTCGCTCTTGGTGAGCAGCCAGATTTTCTCGTGGACGGCAGCAGGGCGATCGTAAACCGATTCCGGCTTCGGGTTTGTCTTGTTCCAAATGATCTCTGACCGGACCCACCAGCCATCATCCTGCAGGGCGATCGCTAGGCGGTTCGGGATCATGCACAGATCCTTGGGCTTCATGTATCCGCCGGCAACAACACGTCCACCGCTCTCGACATGAGATTGGCGATCGCCCGAAGAGAACGCGCCGCGCCCCTTAGAGTATTTAGGGTCGTAGATAGGGCCCACGGTTGAGAACGGCTTGTCGCGGAAGGTGCGATTATCGCTACCGTCGGCCTTATAAGCCGCAGCGCTCTTGCCGTTCGGCTGCGCGGCGTAGCAGTCGCCGTAGTTGACCCAGACGGTGCCATGCGTTTTCAGAACGCGGCGGACCTCGCGGAATACCTCGACCATAACCTCGAGATGCTCGCCAAGCGTTGGTTCAAGCCCGATCTGCCCGGCCACGCCATAGTCGCGCAGGCCCCAATACGGCGGCGACGTCACGACGCAGTCGACGGAGTTGGCCGGCATGGCCTTCATGGCCTCGATGCAATCACCGACATGGATGATGCACCTGCCGTCGAGGAGAGTACGGATCTCGGTCATGCGCTCGCCCTCCTGTTCTCAAGGGCGCGGCGATACGCAACGCGGATCTCTTCGAACCGGCCGATGTCGTATTCCTTGGTCTCGATTTCCATTTCAGGGCGCGGCTTCTTAGAAGTGCGGCCATGGTCATCGAGCCACGCGTTTGCGCTGGCGATACGGCGATCGAGCCATGCGATCATTTCGGCGGGGTCGGTCATGGCGCCACCGCCGGGAAGGCGTCATGCGTAACGCCATCAATCGTACGCCCTGACTGCTTTTTGCCGATTCGGCGGACAGTGGCGCCATCGTCGAACTTGAAGTGCGCGCCGGGGCCGGCGACCTCTGATACCGATACCCACTCGCCATTCTGCTTGTGATGGAACGGGACACCGAAGGCCGCGCACTGATCGCGCAATGACCGTAGCCACTCCGGGTGCGTCGGCCGCGCCTTGTGCTGGCCTTGATCGGTCTCGCCGCCGGTGATGACCCAGTCGATCTTGGGCGACGTCCAGCTCGTCGATATCGATATACCGCATTCTGACGGGCCCGTAGGAAGTCCGCCGCTCGTCACCGCTCCGCTGAGAGCGTTGATCCAAGGTTTGCGCCGCGGGTTATACTGGCGCAGGTCACGCAGGTTGATGGGTCCCAGCAACGGTTCGCAGGACAGGAAAGCGAATGCCGGCGACAGAGCAACTTTCGCATCCAGAAGAGCTGGGACGTTGATGTCCGCACGCTCCTGGTCCTCGACGGTCGTCCCGATCGCGGCATTTCTCGGCCAAAGGCGAGCCGTGTATTCGGCGCCACCGTCGATATTCAACGCGGACCGAAAGAGCTTGACGATGTTTTGCGGCCTTTTGGTCAGCAGAAGCCAAACGAGGTTGGGCGTGTCATGGATCAGCGCGAACAGGTCGGCTCGCCATTCATGCGGGACCTCGTTGTCGAAGACGTCGGCAAGCGACGAGCAGAACACGAACGGCCGCTTGCCTTCCGCCCTGGCCTTCCGGTCCCATGCGATCGGCTTGCGCCAGTTGGCCACGCTTGTGCGATCCCTCGTACCGGCGCCGATGCCCGGTCCGCCCCATACGGCGCGCCCCATGCGGGTTTCCATGAGGTGAGCGGCATAGCAGCCGTCGCAGGCCGGGGACACGCGCGTGCAGCCGATCCAGGGGTTAAAGGTCATATCGGCCCACGAGATGAGGGTTTCGTCAGCCATCGTCAGTCCCCCACGATCCAGTCGGCCCTATCGGCCCATTTCCGAGAACGGTCGCGCCAGCGCTTCGCGATGCGCAGCCGCCTCAAAAGCGGCAATCTTTTCATCCAGCGAAGCCAGACGGGCGGTAAGTTCTTGCTGTTCACGTCTGCTCTCCTCGACCAGAGCTGCCCGAAGGGCGTCCATTTCTTCACTGTCGATCCGCCGCGCCTTGCCTTCCCAGATCGAGCGAACCCGACGCATGGTGAAGTCCTTCCGAACGCGGCGACTGATAAAGCGATGCGCCTCATAGAATGCGGCTTCGACCTTCCCGTATCGCCGAACCGGGAAGGCGTCTCTGAGTAGATTTTGGGCCGCGCAAATGTCACTCATGCCCCGTTTCCTGCTTGCACCTTTCTTGTCGCTCTTCGACAAGCTCTTGCGTTCGTTTGACGCCATCCTGTCCAATCCCTGTGCCATTGTTCTCGTGCTTAAGGAGAACTGTCATGGACAGGATCACTACTGAGAAACGAGATGGCTCCGATGAGCTTGCCGGCTCTTGTGAAGCCATCTCGTCCGGCCCGCCTGGGTCGAGCCGTCTAATTCCATTCCCGGTGGCCGCCGCAGCCAAAGGCCGGGATACTGAGGGCGCCGGGGTTTCCTCGGCTTCGGCGTCCTCGTTCGTTCCGTTGTCGGTACCGATCCGAGCCGTCGTGATGCGGCTGCAAGGAAAGTTCCCGAGTATTCGAGTGGAGCGCGCGACTGAGGGGGACTTCGCCGCGCGCTCCGACGATCGGTCAGCTGCTTGGGAGGAGGAGGATCAGCGCTAACCGATTTCGTGTGGCGTCACTGATCGCGCCACCAGTCGTTTTCGAGGAAATCATCATCCTCGCCGCCGAGCGCGACAGTGAGAGCGACGAGCCCGCAGAGAATGACAAAGCCGACGATGCTCCAGACAATCCAAGTCATGCTGCTTCCCTTTTCGGACGGGGGTGAATGGAACGGACAGGCTCACGGTCGACCAGCAGCTCAACGGCGCGGTCGATCTCTCGTGATGTCTGGGGAAGGCCGAGGACGAAGTCCGTTGCGGCAACCTCGGCCCTGCTCATCTGGGTATCGTGGTGGTGTTCGATGGCGGCTTGGGAGTTCATGCCGGCACCTCGCATTTGACGCCGAGGCGCGCGGCTACAACCGGATGATTTTCAAGGAGCCAAGCGTGGTGCCCAAACTCGGAATCGTCCATGTGCTGGAACCACGGGTACTCGTCTTCCCAGAGGTCATTCAGGTTAGCGTATTCGTGAGCGGCCTTGCTGCACTCCGGGTGGGTGTAGACGCTATAGGCAGCGCCTTCCCAAACTCCAAAAGCGTAACGCGCCGGATCGCCGGGCTCGATCTTCTTTCCGCACTGGTCGCAGAAATGCGTCTTGCGGACAGCCTTGATGTCGCGCGATGAGGCCGAGAAGTTCGTCATTCGGCTGCCTCCAGATCTTCGGCCAGCCCAAAAGCAGCCATGATGTCGTCGGCACGGCTCGGGAATTCCTTCGCCAGTTCGGCGGCGATTTTCCGTTCCTGTGCCGGAGTGAAATTGCGGGCGGCGCGCTGCCACTTGATAACGCCAAGGAGTACGTCACGGCCGGGATGGAGTTCGACAACCGGGTAGCTCATGCCGTAAGCCCGGCTGATGTTGTATCGAGCCCAGCCGTCAACGATGATGTCGCCCTGCCGGATGATCGGCTCACGCACCCGGTTGGCGGCGATATCCTTTTCCAGACGCTCGTATTCAGGCTTGGAATGATCCGGGAAGCAGTGTGCGAACGGCAGGCGCTTCATGCCGGTCGGCGGCACGTATTCCATGACGACGCCGCCGGCGGGGAGAGCGGTTTTGGCGGCGCCCTCCCCTGTTACAGAGGTCGGTACGCGCAGCGCGTTGCCGTCTACATGATCGCCTCCTGCGTTGGCGGCGGCGTTCGCGTCGTCGCTGGGGATTGTGATATCGGCTGCCGGGCTTTCACCGGCTCCGGCATGGTTCAGGTCAGCGGGTGCCGCTACAGTCGCGGTTGCCTTCCGCCCCTTTTCCGCTGCCTCACTTCCGGTCTCGAAAGAGCCTTCCGTGGCGCGGTCCATTTCGGGATTGGCGACGGTTCCGCTCTCGGTACCGACAACTGTCACGCACTCGTTCTGCACTATTGCCTGAGCATTCGCGCCCTCATGCTGGGAGTGTACGTTAACCCGCTGCTCCGTTGCCGTTTCCGGCGAATTGGATACGACGCTTTCTTCGGGCTCGCGCGTCGTCAGCGTGGAGGAGACGGAGGGGGAGCCGTCCGAAGCTTCGAGTTCTTCCGCCTCTTCACGATCGATCATGATGTTGATGGCAGTCAGAAGCGCCGCCTTGCCGGCTTCGCTTTGTATGCCGTCGACGACCTGCTTGATCAGGCGTGGGTTGGCGTCAAATTGTTCAATGTTTTCTCGTGCGTGTGCATACACGAGGTTGAGGCCGTGAACCGCATCCCAGTACAGATCGAAGACGTGATCCTGCTCGACGCGCTCGTGCTCGTCGATCTTCCGCTTCGAGACGACCTTCTTGATGACCTTCACGTCGAAGCCGTTGGCGCGGGCTTCCTTGTAGATCTCGGACTTGTCAGCGTTCAGGTCGGCAATCTCGGCTTCGAGACGCTCGACCCGCTGAACAATGGCCTTGAGCTGATCGGCGGCAACGATATCGGTGCTCATGCTGCGCTCCCTGCCCGCTCAGCAGCAGCAAAGACAAAATCGTTTGCCGTGACTTTCCCGTTCGTAGCCTTTGCAATCCGCGCGATGATGTCGGGCTTCGGAACGCGGCCGGCTACCTTGTATCGCCAGAGCGCTTGCCGGGTGACGCCGATGCGTCCAGCAAAGTCAGCGTCCGATGTGTTTGTCTTTGAGAGCCAAGATGTCAGGGTCATAAGACAAGCATGTCACCATTTTGGTGACGATGCAAGCGGATTTGTCACCAATTTGGATACTCGCCTCATTTCCAGTCTGGTGACATGAATCCGGCATGACAAAAGGGAAATTTCCAAACGGCCTGCGCAAGGCCATGGACGTAAAAGGTGTCGGCCTTACTGACTTGGCTAAGTTGGTTGGGACGTCAAAGCAAAATATTGAGCGGTGGGCGAACGGCGAGCGGGCGCTCAAGCCGGAGATGGCGGCCAAGCTCGCCCCGCTCGTCGATGCGACGGCTGCGCAGCTATTGCTACTGCCGATCGAAGAAGGGGCCGCGACACCGTCGCAGCCCCAGCCTGATAAAGACGCGATCATGAAAGAAGCCGCAGCCCAGAACCTTCGGTCTGCTCTAATCGCTTACGGAGCACCAGCCAAACAGGTCAAGGCTTTGTTGGCACTTATCGATGCCCGATTGAAGACAACTACGACGGCGTCACCAGAACGAACAGATTCTCGTGATCAATCTCGACCCGCCAGTCGCCGCCGTGAAGAAGCGCCATGAGATAGGATACTTCGGCCGCCTTTCTCTTCAACACGACCTCTGGGGAAAGCGACGAAAGAGCGCCAGCAGCTTCCATAATATCGCCGACGGTCTCCTCCTGTTTTGTCCGGTACTTGCGCCTGATCTGGTGGATGATCGCCATAGTGCGCGCAGCCCTCCTAGATTGGCTGCATGTTGCTGACTTCCTCGGGCTTTTCGGCTCCATGGAAATAGATCAGCTTCGGCTCTCCGAAGTCTCCGCTTTCGGGGTCGCCCTCCATGACTGTCGCGAAAACCATCGGTTTGGTTTGCGCGAGGCGCTCCGCCATTCGGCGAGCGTGCATCACGCTATTCGCCTGGACAGCGATGTCGGCCTTCATGCCGCGCTTGGCTGGCGAGAAGGACTGAACCACGAAAAACTCTGCCATGTTCATGCTCCTTGGGCTTTCGAACTAGCCTTAGCATGACTCGAAAACATGAACGGAACAAGAACAAAATTAGGAAAATAGTCATACTCGTTAACGGCTACCAGATATTGCGACCGCACGCATAACGAGTCGCTTTTTCTTGTGTCGCGCCGGAATCGCGGTATCGTAGCTTACGCATCCGGGGGGTTAGCGGTGTCCGATGAACGTAAGCAGTTTAATCGATATGCCATGCGCGACGACGGCACGGGCAAGTGGGCAATCTATGACATCTTCACTGGTCTGACGGCCGAGATAAACGGCGTTCCGCAGGACGGGCTGGATGAGGTTGTCGCCGAATACATGGTCCGGGACCTGAACGAGGTCTACATCGCCAGACGTAAGGGGACGACGCATTAAGGGCTAGAGCACCACGTCGACATGGGCCTTGAGTTCCCGCTTAACGCCATGTCCGAGGTGGTCGAGATAGACGCGCAAACCTTCCCGGCGGGCGAACTTAAACGCCGGCACCATGTCACTGTCCCCTGTGACGACAACTATGGTGTCTACGAGCTGCCGAATCGCGAGCCGCGCGATATCCAGTCCTATCCTCAGATCAACGCCCTTCTGCTCTATGTTTGGCACAAAGTCTCGGTCTGTCACCGCGCGTGCGCCGTTAGCCTGCATATCTTTTAACGCAGCATGCCCAAGCTCCCACCCGTGCACGATCGTCTCTCCCATTCGAAGAGCCATATCTGGCTGTAGCTCAAGCGCCTGATGAAGAGCTATGTTGTCCGAAAAATGTGGGTGCTGCGCGAGATCGGTATTTACGGCGCTTATGGGATTAACGACGACACCTGAAGCGGGAGGCGCGTCATAGAAATAGACCCGCAAGAGCGAATGATCGGCGAGAATTGGGTAGATTTTGATCCTGGTAATTTCCGCCTCAATCTCGGCGGCTGTAGGGAAGTGCTTGTTCCTGACCTTCAGCTTCTTTTTTAAGAAACCGCCATCGACTAAGATGGCATACTTCCGATTCATGAAGCCCCCTAAAACGCAGGCGACCCCACCCACTCGTAGCACCGTTAGATGCTTTCAATCAAAGACGAATGGATGGGGTCTGTTTCTGCACCTGATAATTAGGTGACCTATTAGTTTGCGTCAATGATCCGATATGGTTTACAACTGGCTCGATCCATGCTAAAAGCTTCGCAGCTTCTTCGCTGCAAGAGAAGATGAGATGCGGTAGAGATTCCGATAAATTTTTCGTCATTTTCGTTGGCCGCCAATCAAGGGCGGCTTTTTCGTTTCTTGCAAACATTTGCAAGCCCTTTTCACGTTTCCGATTCTCCGCCCCATATCCCGTCGAGCCCGCCCTCACCGGCGGGGTTTTTCGTGCGAGCGGTTTTGCCGCGGTCACCAGCCTGATAAATTTGTCACCATTTCGGTGACTTTATGATTGACGCGTCACCAATTCGGTGACATTCTCTCCTCATCACCTCCCGACCACCGGGAAAGACGAGGAAGCCACCCATGCAGACCGAAGCAGACCGCATTGCCGACGCGCTCCGCCTGACGTTGAACGATCTGCACGACGTCGTCGCGAAGATCCGTTACCTGAATGACAGCGGCAAGCCGGCTCCGAAAGCATCGGCTCGTTATGCCGGCTACGTCCGCCGTCTGGCCGAGCTTGTCTCCCAGGGCATTGCTATCGAGATGGACGTGTCGGCCTTCGACGAACTCCTGCCGATCGCCTACCGCGACCAGCTTGTCGGCTTCACCGCGGAACAGAAGCGCGCCCTTGAATGGCGCGGCGTCTCGGACTGCCTCCGCACCAATCCCGTCTCCATTGCCGTTCCCGCAGCAGCTTATGAAAGGGCCGCAGCATGACCCTCGCTGTCGACAAGTCCGCATTTCTTGATGCCTTCGAAGCCTACTGGGCTGCCGAGGGCGGCACGCAGGGAGGCCTTGAGGCTTTCCTTGAAACATATCTCGAGCGCACCGGCCTGACTTCGGCGCACGACGCTGCTGTCACCGCGCACGATGCGTTTCGTGATAGCTTCGCAGGCCTTCGCGCCTCTGTTCTGGAGGCTGCGGAATGATTGCCTGTGAGGAAGTTTGCTTTGAAGCTGGCGAAATCTGCGGTCGCAAAGGCTGCAAGGGCGTCATCCAGCAGCGCGATAGCGACCGTGGGTGCTCATGTCACATCAACCCGCCGTGCAGCTATTGTACCACGCCCCGCGAATATTGTGATGCGTGCGGTTGGGACGCCGAAGACGATCTAGTCGTCCAGGCCGAGGGCGCGATCTATTTCGCACCGTACGTTCATGTCGAGAAGGTGCGCCGCGTCCTCGACCCCTCGAAGATCGACTACACAATCAGCATGCACAGCAATTCGTCGCAAAAGGTCGAGGGCGTCTACCCGCCCGGCACCACGCGCAAGGACGTTGAAGCCAAGGTCGAAGGCACCTTCGGCGGGCGCTTCGAGCACTTCGGCGGCGGCAAATTCACCTACATCGCTTACACGGATTGAGGCTGGTCATGTCGAATTGCGACCTCAACAACCATAGCGAATGCTCCTGCCTCGCCTCCAACGTCCCCTGCAAGGTTCAGGCCCCGCTTGATCTCGGGACCTATCGCGGGACGAACCACCCCGGCCCGCTGGACGGATACCCGGAGACGGCGCGCGACACCGCGTTTGCCTTCGTCGGCATCGTCTCGCTGACCGCCATCATCCTTCTCATCATCTTCCGGTTTGCCGCGCTCGTCGGCCCGGTCAACGTCTAGGGAATTGCCGTCATGGGCAAGGTCAACACCCAACTTCCTTACCTCTGCGGGAAGTGCAAGAACTTCTTCGGTTCGGAACGCGCCGTGAAAGACCATGCGCGCGCCAGCCACGGCGGCCTCCGCGTCGTCATCTATCGCCAGTGCACCGAAATCGACCTCCGCGACGAGCGTGAGGAATCCTTTGCTGATCGTGCCATCGCCGCATCTCTCGCCCTGTCGATGGGCGAGCCGACTGCCGACGCTTGGCTTTTGGGAGAATAGCAATGTCCAACGCTGAGCATTCCATCGTTCGTCATACCGAATATGCCAAGCGCCTTCTGGCCGATCTGCGCGCGAGCGGAGACGACAGCGATGCAGATCTGGTTGCTGACACCATCGAGGGTGAAACCGGCCTGCACGAGGCAATCGAAGCCGCCCTTGCCGAGATCGACGAGTGCGACGTCATCGTTGCCGGGCTCAAGACGAAAGAGGCGGAATTCGCCGCCCGGCGCGCCGCCACTGAAAAGCGTATCGAGCGTATCCGCGCCATGATCGAGCAAGCCATGCTGGCAACGGAACAGACATCTTTCCGACTGACCACGGGCACCGTCACGCTGACCAAGCGCGCCGCCGGCCTCATCATCACGAACGAGGCCGACATCCCCGGCGAGTACTGGGTCGAGCAGGAGCGCCCCGCACCGAAGCTGGACAAGAAGGCCCTGCTCCGCGCGCTCAATGACAAGCGAGCCGTTCCAGGCGCTGGCCTCGACAACGGCAGTTTCAGCCTTTCCGTCCGGAGGAAATGAACATGAACGCAATCACGAAATTCGACCTGACCGCCCGCCAAGTCACGTTGGTCAAAGAAACCGTCGCGAAGGACTGCAACGCCGACGAGTTCAACCTGTTCATGGAAGTCGCGCGAGCTAAGGGGCTCGACCCGTTCCTCGGCCAGATCATCCCCATGGTCTTCTCCAAGGGAAACGCCGCCAAGCGGAAGATGACGATCATCGTCAGCCGCGACGGCCAGCGCGTCATTGCGCAGCGGTGCGGCGACTATCGACCGGCGTCCAAGCCCCCGCAGTACGACGCCGACAAGAGCATGATTTCCCCGCTCAATCCTCAGGGCATCATTTCCGCGACGGTCTATCTCTGGAAGCAGGATCCGAAGACTAGCGACTGGTACGAGGTCGCCGGCCAAGCCTTTTGGGAGGAGTTCGCGCCCGTCAAGGACGAATGGACCGAAGGCGACGACGGCCGGAGCCGCAAGACCGGCAAGCAAAAGCTGGACGATTCCGGCAACTGGTGCCGCATGCCCCGCCTGATGATTTCGAAATGTGCCGAGATGCAGGCGCTGCGCGCCGGCTGGCCCGAGCAGTTCACCGGCCTCTATGACGAAGCCGAAATGGATCGCGCGAAGGTTATCGACCTGTCCGCCACCGAGATCGTCGAGCACGACAAGCAGGAAAGCCGCCTTAAAGCTGTCGGCGCCAAGGATGCGATCACCGTCACATGGGGCGATGGCTGGACGCTTGAAAACGTCCCGCTCGGCCAATTCGCCGACCGCGCGCTGGAGTTCGTGAAGAACGAGACGCCAGATACCATCGCCAAGTGGCGCGATGCGAACCGCGAACCGCTGCGCGAGTTCTGGGCTCGCAACCCCGGCGATGCTCTTGAGGTCAAGAAGGCCTTGGAAGCCAAGATCGCCGGCAACCATGTGCTGATGGCGGGGTGAGTGATGAGCACCGCACCTCTCCCGCTCCGGTATGAAGGCGACGGCGAATTCCGCGTTACGTCCAGAATGTGGGCGGCGCGGGCCGACAAGAGCTTTGTCGTCGGCGAGACCTACGACATGGTCGAACACCACGACCGATCGACGGCAAGCCACAACCACTATTTCGCCGCCCTCAAGAGCGGCTTCGACAGCCTGCCTGATCATCTTCGCGACGAGTACCCAACTGTCGAGCATCTGCGCAAGAAGGCGCTGATCCGCAAGGGATACTGCAGCCATAGCGACCATGTGTGCGCCAGCAAAGCCGAAGCCCAAAGGCTCCGCGCCTTCATTAAGCCCATGGACGAATACGCCATTGTCGAAGCGGTTGAATGCGTTGTCCGCGTCTACACGGCCAAGAGCCAGAAGATGAAGGCCATGGGCAACCGCGATTTCCAGCAATCCAAGAGCGACGTGCTCGACTTCCTCGACGACCTCCTTGGCGTCGAGCGCGGCCAAACCGCGAGATCGGAGGCAGCATGACCAGCACCACCCACGTCAAAGCCCACGAGCGCCGCAAGCCCGAGAAGACACCCGACCCGTTCGCCGACAAGATCAGCGCGCGCCTCGAGCAGATGCGCCGCCATCAGGCGAAGGCACCGCAGCGGCAGTCGATGCCCTCGATCATCGAAGGCCTTCGAAACCTCGCTAAGCTCATGCAGAAGGTGGGCCGGTGATGCGCATCCCCTCATTCGCCTGCACGGAAGGTTGCCACGAGTGCTGCGGACTCGTGCCGTTCACGGCTGCCGAGCGCGACCGCGTTGCTACCGTGCGCCCTCTCGAGCAATGGGAGCCGTTCGTCGATGGATCTTGGGTGCCGTCCGCCGCTCTGGCGTCGTTCAAGTGTCCCTTCGTCGGCGAGGACGGCTGCTCGATCTATAACGTGCGCCCGATGGTCTGCCGCCTCTTCGGCGCCGTCGACCACCCAATGATGAAATGCCCGATGGGCAGCGCGCCGGAAAAGCTTCTGACCGAAGCCCAGAGCCGCGAGCTTCTGCGGAGGGCGGCGTGATGGCGAAGCGTCGCGAGTTCACCAGAAACCAGCGCGAGGAGATCGTCGAGCGATCCAAGCGCGGCGGCAAGGATATCCGCTGCGAAGGCTGCGGCCAGGTCCTCGGTGCCAAGCCGTACGAGATCGATCACATCATCGCCGAAGCGCTCCGGCCGGAAGTCGACAAGCAAAAGCGCCTGACGATTGCCGAGGGCCAGCTTCTAGGAAAGTGCTGCCACCGCGGCGCGGACGGCAAGACTAACAAGGACGTCAAGGCGATCGCCGAGGCGAAGCGCCGTTACGACCGAGCCAACGGCCTAAAACGGCCGAAGCAGACGATCAAGTCTCCCGGCTTCCCCAAATCCGACAAGCCCCGCAAGCCCGTCGAGTACCGGCCGTGCACTTTCTATCGCGAGGAAACGAGATGACCGACAGTGAACTCACCAAGGAAGAATTCTGCCGGCGCTTTGTCGAGCATATGACGAAAGAAGCCGGCTTCAAGACCTTCAACGATGGTCGTCCTGTCCGATCCTACGCGGAGGAACAGGCTCCCGACTACTGGGAGAACTGCGGCCCTGACACGAATCCCGAAGACGCGGCCGAGGCCGACATGGATTGCTGGGAGGATTGAAGCATGACCGACTTCGAAACCATACGCGGTCCTCTTGCGCTCGTCGCTCATCGCCAAATCCATTCGGATTGCGGCGGGGCAACTGTCTTCTGTGTCGTACTCGCTGACGGATTTATCGTCGATTGCGGCTCCGACGGATATTCGCAGAAGCGCGCGATGATCCTCGCGGAAGCGGTCAATGCATATGGCCCGGAGAAATTCCTGATGCGGAAAGGCGGTGCCCAGTGACCGACCTTACCTCACTCATAGAGAAGCTGGAGAAGGCGGAAGGGCCGGATCGGGACATTCTCAAGAGACTGGACCGATCAGCGGATTGTTGGCTCTGGACTGGCTCTCTTGACCAAAGAGGCCGCGGTCGAGTGTGGTTCCGGAACAAGCTCACCCTGCATCATCGGGCCGTCTGGACTATCCTTGTTGGTGAAATCCCTAACGGTGCCATGCTGTGCCATCACTGCGACAACCCGCAGTGCGCCAATCCTCTCCACATGTATGTCGGAGATGCCAAATCGAACGTCCACGATATGGTTTCGCGCGGTCGTCACTGGCTACAAACCAACAAGACTAGGGCAGCAATCATCGGGCGCAGGTTGGGATCCGGCAACGACTGGGCCAAAGGTATGAACAACCCAAAGGCCAAGCTGTCCAGCGGGGAGGTCGAGCGAATTAGATTGAGCAAATTGCCAACGAAAACGCTGGCCACTGAATACGGCGTTGACCGGACTACTGTCCAACGCATTCGGCGCGGTGCCTTGTGGCCGACCCCCCGCGCCCTCCAGCAGAAAGGCTCCTCCAATGGGTGAGAACGTGAAGCTCGCATCGTGCCCGTTTTGCGGCAGTGACCGAGTCACTGTCTGGAACATTCGCGACGGCCAGCAAGCCATTTGCAAGGAATGCAAATCGACCGGCGCGCCAACCTTCTACGGCCCGGATGGACGCGATGCGACGTGGCGGCATGCAGTCGAGGCTTGGAACCGTCGTTCGGCCTACCCGAACGAACCGGCCCCCGATGACCTTGTAGGGTATGTCCTGCGCTACGGCGGCAGGTGCCGTGATTGCGCAGATATGGACGGCGTTTGTCAGAGCGGCCAGCCCTGCGACACTGAGCAGCGCCGGGCCGTCGTCAAGCACACCATCAAGGCTTTGGCTTACGGCATAAAGCACGGCTTCATCGAGAACCCTTTCATCCAGCCTCCCAGCCATATCGACGCCGAACCAGAACTGCTGGAGGCAGCAAAGAACGTTTACGAGTGGATGAATGGCCTTCCAATCCCGACAAACGGCTGCACAGCGAAGATGCAAGTTCTCTATGACGCCATCGCGAAAGCGGAGGCCCGCCCATGATCCCCGTATCCCCCTCAGAGACCATAGCGAAGGCCGACCGCATCTGGGCATACACCAATGCCCGAGGTACACGTGTTTGGACGCCGATGAAACCAGCCATTGCCGGCGCGCATGAAGAAGAAGAATACGTCTGCGCTGACGTTCACGCCGCCCTCGCCCTCCAGGTAGAGGCGATGAAGCGGGAGATGGCGGAGAAGGACGAGCGGATCGCCGCGCTGGAAAAGGCTATCACTTCGCCATTCTGCGTCGTTTATCTCGATGGTCGGAACGAGCACGGCACGCACGTCCTGCCAGTCCTTCCCACGTCCATCAACGAAGAGGCCGATGATATCGCGGACCAAGCGGAAGCGATCATGGCGGCATCCGAGGCCGGAGGCTTCGAGACCGAAGACCTAGTCTGGGCTGAGTTCGTGAACGTCCCTCCTCAGATTGGCGATGAAGGCCGCATCGAACTCGCCGGATATTGGGAGTTCAAGGGCATCAACGCTGAAATGTCAGCGCTGTTCAACCGCCGCGCCCGCACCCTCATCCAGGGAGAGAAGCCATGAAGATTGATCTGAAGCCGTGCCCTTTTTGCGGCGGGGAAGCCGAGTTCGAACAAACAGGCCGTGAGGAACTGACCTTGCGTTGCGTTGGTCCTCAGCCGTCAGGGCTGCTCGGCTGCGGCCCGAAGTATGTCCAGAAATGGAAGCGTTTTTCTCGTGAATGGCTTGTTGAGCGAATGACCGAGAACTGGAACCGTCGCGCCCTACCTGACGATGTGCACGATCTCGTTGTCGCGGCTCGCATCGTAGCCTTCGAGGACCAGTCCCCTGATGCCCTGCGCGTCCTTGACGTCGCCAATGACGAAGCGCGGATGCCCGCCGAGGACCTTCTCGTCCATACCCAAGACGCGCGGCAGATCGAAGGTGTAGTGCTCCAGTCGCTTCGTAGCCTCTTCTTTGAAGACGCGGCGAACAAGGCTCTCCTTCACGCCGTTGATCTGGCCACCCATGGAGAACTTCATGGCAATGCCGTCCTGGGCAAGTTGGCTCAGGAAGCGGCTGGTCATTCTACGCTTCTCGTCGATGTGGGGCAGCTTCTCCAAGAGCACCGTCCCGCAGCTTCGGCATCTGTAGCGCTGGCGCGTGATGCGGAGGTAGGTTTCTTGGCGTTGGAGCGGATGGTCTCGGAAGTGGACGACGCGCTTGCCGTGCTTCACGACATCCGGCTTATCACAATCGCACTGCTCAATGACCGGGTCGGTGATGACCGTATCGACGTACAGCTTCCCGTCCAACTCTTCGGTCTCCATGGCCATGTAGCCATCCAGCCGCAGCAGATCAAACCCAACAATTCCCCGCATTCCCATCCCCGCTTTCGGCGCGGACATTACCGGGACCGGGTTACCAGTCAATTGAGGAGCGCAGCGTGAGCTTTGATAAAGAACTGATACTTGATGTCTTGGAAGGGTGCCGAGACTACTTCGATAACAGGTCCGACGCTGACTGCGATCAGGACGGCTTTGTACCAAACAAGGAAATGATTCTGCTCAGCAATGTGCAGTCAGCACTAGAACACTTGAGCATGACAAAACCTGTCACCCTCAGTGGATCCTGCGATCTGTTAAGCGCAGCCAAGGGTATTAAGAGCATCGTCGAAGAGTTAAACGGCTCGATGACACATGGGACATGGCGTGACGATCGCGGCATGCGCCTTAAAGATACGCCAGAATGGATCGCCTTATACAACGCGGTTGCTGATGCAGAGCGCGACCACCGAGATGGCCCTGCACAAGATAGATCGCACTACTACAGTGTTGCTGAAAGTGCATGGGACGAGGCTGACAACGGCGTATCCGTCTTTACAAAGAAAGGCGCTGCGGGGGGTAGCAGCGACAATAAAGAATTGGATGGAACAGATGTGGCTCATCCAGCCTGGTGGCGCGGAAACGATGCAGGAGTATTGGGAGCGGTAGGCGTTATCAGGCGAGCCCTTGAGAAAGGCCAATGCCCCGATACTGGCAACGCTGGGCTTTCTGAACTCTGCAAGCGAGTTGTGTCTACGCAATCAGACCTGCGCTCGCTCAGGGACAATGGCCCATATGTTGTTGGCGGCAACCATGGCTGGGAAGCCGCGATAGATGCGGTTTCTGAATTGGTAGAGAGCTCTGGAGCGCCTGGAGCTACCCGTCTGGCGGACCAGATACGCGACCTGAACAAGCTCCCATTTTCCACAGGAAACCTTAGCCCGCCAGGCCGATCCGCTCCGAGTAATGGAGCACTACACGGATCGGCCTGGCTACCGAAGGAGCGAGGGAGTGAACAGTGACCGTATCAACCTCGGAAGACGAAAGCAGGAGGGGACCCCGGAATGTCAGATCAACCTCAGAAATCGGAAAGCCGAGCGAAGGCAATGGAAGGCGTGACGCGCTACGCCAACTCGTACAACTCGAACGGCCTCGGATTCTCCAACGGCATCACCGAGGACGAAAACGGCGGGTATGTCCGGTACGACGCCTATCAGGCCCTCGCCCTCCAGGTAGAGGCGATGAAGCGCCGCGCCGAGGCCGCCGAGGCTTTGGCAGAGCGCCTGAAGCTCGAAGCACAGGCCCACGCTATGGAAGCGCGGACGGCCAATACCACGATCAACGAAATCTATCAGGTTGTCAGCGGCGGTAAAGGCGAGCCGGGCAACTGGAATGGTGCCGCGCCGGTTCGCGAATTTGCCGAAACTTTCCGCTCTGTTCTGTCGGATTTCATACAGGCGCATATCGACGGCCCCGGCCTCCTCGACTGCATGGACAACGCGGGCAATCGCTACACGTCGCGGTTTCTTGCCGACGCCATTTCCCGCGCCCGCCCCCTCATACAGGGAGAGAAGCCATGAAGATCACCGACGAGATGGTCGAGGCAGTCGCGCGCGTGCTTGCCAACGATCTAGTTGAAATCGGGCTGACCTCAGAAAGCCCAATCGCAAGATCAGATGGCAAGACGATGCCACTGTGGGAGACGTACCTAAATCTGGCTTACACCGCCCTCACCGCCGCTCTTGCTGTACAGACGCAGCAGGGGGTGGAGGCTGGCCCAGCGCCCTATACGAGTTTGGAAGGTCGCGACTTTGAATGTGCGGGCGAACCTTTGGCGGGAAAAGAGATGGAAGAGGGGCTTCGGCATCAAGCTGAATATCTCGATCAATTGAAGGAGGATCAGGAATGAACCAGAACGATTTTTACGTCGCAATCCAAGGCATTATGACCGCCGCCAAGGTCGCTGGTTGGAAGATAGACGATGTGGAGCAGCACACAATCTATGCCGCCGAAGAGTGGCTCGAAGAGGAAGAAAAAGACCTCCCGACAACGGGAGACGAAGATGAAGAATGAGGTTCTAGCCGATACACGTTTTCATGGCGTATCGGATGCCCTCCGGGGCGAGATCGCTTACGCTCTCACCAAGAGATTGGTTATCGACATGCCTACGGCTCATGCCGCCGTCGATGAAGCGATTAAATCGATAACCCCAATGTCTCACACCCCATCGCTCAAACAGATGGACGCGCCCCGTTCCGCCCTTGTCGATGTCGCTGCGGTAGAGAGCGAGCCGGTGACCGATCCCGAGCCCATCGCTTGGTACATGTACCTCTGGAACGAGGCGGACGAGGACATCAAAAGCGATGTCCGCTGGGGGCGGCCCACTGGCGACGAGATCGCGCGCGCCGAGCACAACGGCCACGATATCGAGCACCTATACGCCCACCCTCCCCGTTCCCTCTCCAACGAGGGGCTCAACGTTGAGGATCTGACGCGCCCGATCATCGGCATTAAAAACCGCACCGCGCATGAAGTCTTCGACATCATGGCCGATCGCATTCGTCTCGCCCTCTCCACCCGTAAGGGCTCCGCAGGGGATGGTTCCGCCAGTGGCACAACTGGAGCCGCTGCCATCCGCAATATGGGAGGGGAAGGATGAAGCTCGTCCGCTACAACAATGACGTCTATCAGATTGTGGATGACGAAGGTGGCGTGAAATATCTGGCGCTTCGCCTCGCCAACGGAAAATGGGGTGCGTACGACGGGAATGATGTGAGGCTTTCCAAGCGCTCGTTCGTCAATCCTCGCCAGGTGCTTGCCTTTATTGCCGGCCGCGACGCTCTGGAGAAGGAGCGCGGCGATGGGTGAACCTCTCCCCTATGTTTACCGCTGGAACCGGCAGGACCGAAAAGGCCAGCCGTGCGAACTGCTGATCCGCGGCAAGACCATGAACTCGTGCCTCGTCCGCTTTGCTGACGGTTACACGATGGTCACCAGCCGCAATGCTATCATGAAGAACAAAGCGCTTGCGGAAAGGAGCACCGAATGACAGCCCCTGCCCTTATCAAGCAAGCGGAATTGCGCCGAATGGCAACCATCGCCAAACGCGAGGGGGTGCGTGTCGAGGTCGAGGTTGGCGGCCGAGTTTTCAGAATTTCCCCCGATATCCCCGATAATCACAAGCCTGAACCGGTTGCCCTCCCGGATGACTTTGCCCTCTGATGGACGGCATGGTCCGAAAATTGCCGCGCTATGTGACCGTCACCAAGACGAAGTACAAAAAGGTCTTGCTCTACTTTCGGGTAGACAAGGGGCCGCGTACCCGCCTGCCGGACGATCCGAGCAGTGAGGAATTCAAAGAGGCCTATCGTGCCTGCCTGATCGGGGAGCCTGTCCAGAAGAAAAAGATCGTTGGCGCTCCAACCACGATCCGGTGGCTTATCGAGCGGTATATGGAAAGCGCTGCTTGGCGGAATGATCTTTCCAACGCCACCAGACGCCAACGTAGCAACATCCTCAAACATGTGGTGGCTGAGAGCGGCGATACGCCGTTCGCCCTCGTGCTGCCCAAGCACATCCGAAACCGCATGGAGAAGATGAGCGACACGCCGGCCCAGGCGAACAACTATCTCAAGACGATGATCGGCCTCTTCTCATGGGCGGTGAAGAACGACCACGTGAAGGTGAACCCGACGATGGACGTCGATCGCCTCAAGGCTAAAACCAAGGGCTTCCCAGAATGGACACAGGAGGACTGTGAAGCGTTCCGAGCCACATGGCCGATAGGAACCGCCCAGCGCCTCGCATTCGAGCTGCTGCTGCACTCTGGGCTTAGGCGCGGCGATATCGTCACCCTTGGGCGCCAGCACCTCAAAGGCAACATCCTTTCCATCACAACGCAGAAGACGGGGACAACGATTACCGTCGAACTGCCGGACGCCGTCCTGTCCATTATCGCGGCGACGAAGACCGGTGATCTCCATTTCCTCGTGACAAGCTTCGGGAAGCCTTTCTCCATCCCAGGCTTCGGGAACTGGTTCCATGCGGCCAGCGTCAAGGCAGGCGTGCACAAGAACGCTCACGGCATCAGAAAGCTCGCCGCAACCATTGCAGCAAACGATGGTGCCACCTCAAGCGAGCTTATGGCCCAGTTTGGTTGGACGACGTCACAACAGGCAGACGTCTACACGAAGGGTGCGGACAGGGTACGTTTGGGAATCAGTGCTTCTCGGAGAATAGCCCGCAGGCTTGAGGCGCAAGACGCCGAAGAGAAGGCTTTGGGGGGCAGCGAAAATTCGCCAAAAGAATCAAAGGGGCGGTAAAACGTGTTTGGGGGCTGCAAAGGATTGAAACATAACGGAAATGGCACTACTGGTGGGGGCACCAACATTTCCGCTTCGCGACAGAATGAATGATCGGCTTGGCCGATTTTCGCGCGGCGTTTCGGGGAGGATTTACCGTGGCTGCAGAAAACGAACCGGTCTCCAAGGTGAAGATCGAGAAGCGCTCGGACGGGAAATTCTTCGTTGCCCTGACATTCCGCGGCGTGACCAACCCCCTGATCGGCCCGTTCCGCAACCCTTTCGAGGCAGCGGCAGCCGGTGAAGCCGCTTTGAAAGCGCTCGAAGCGCGCACCGGTGGGCGCAAGGCCTGATCCACCGGCGGCTGCGCTCCGCAGCCCATCACACATCATTGTCATATTTTTCAGATGCGCATGCCGTAAAGGCATGCGACAAAGGCCAGCCCCGCGCACCGTGCGGGGTTTGAAGCTTTGCATTGAGGATGCGGATCGGCGGCATGGCGCGTGAGTTGAACACCCTTTCCTTCGTCGCCTCGCAGGCGCCCGAAGCGCAGGACGCGCGCAACGAGCTGATCGCCATCTATGGCAATGCTGATCCGGAAGAGGCCGACGTGATCGTCGCGCTCGGCGGCGACGGCTTCATGCTGCAGACGCTGCACACGACCATGAACACCGGCAAGCGGGTCTATGGCATGAACCGCGGCTCGATCGGCTTCCTGATGAACCGCTACGATTCGACCGACTTGCGCGAGCGCATCGACGGCGCCGTGGAAAACGCGTTCCGGCCGCTGGAAATGGTGACAAGCGATGCGAGCGGCCAGGAACGCCGGGCGCTGGCCATCAACGAAGTCTATCTCTTCCGCCAGTCCTACCAGGCGGCGAAGCTGCGGGTCAGCGTCGATGGCCGTGTGCGGCTGGAGGAGTTGATCTGCGACGGCCTGCTGCTGGCGACCCCAGCCGGCTCCACGGCCTACAATCTCTCCGCGCACGGCCCCATCCTGCCGCTGGAGGCGCCGCTGCTGGCTTTGACGCCGGTGAGCCCCTTCCGGCCCCGGCGCTGGCGCGGGGCGCTGCTGCCGAACAAGGTGACCGTTAAGATCGACGTGCTGGAAGCGGACAAGCGCCCGGTCAATGCGGTGGCCGACAATACCGAGGTCAAGTCGGTGACCTCGGTACAGATCGCCGAATCGGCGGGCCTCTCGGCGCATATTCTCTCGGACCCCGATCATTCCTGGTCCGACCGGATTCTTGCCGAACAGTTCGATTACTGACACCTTTCCTCTTTCAGGACAGGAGCAGACCATGAAACGAACCCTCACCGCCGCTCTTGCCGTTCTCCTGCTCACCGGCATGCCCGCTTTTGCCGAGGGAGAATCGCCGGTGTCGGAAGCAATCACCTTCGTGGTAAGCACCGGATTCTGGGAAGACCCTGCGGAAGCGGATGGCGATGCGGCTGCCGCCACGCCCGAAAACGCGACGGCCGAAAGGCCCGCGCCGCGTCGCGGCTATTACAAGCTGATCGCCGTGCGTCAGAAGGACGGCACGGCGCAGGTCCATCTCCAGCAAATCGAAGCAACTCCCGACGGCCCCAAGATCGTTTCCTCGATGGTGCTGGAAGAATTTTCGGCGTTAAAACCCTATGTCACGGATATAAGGCCGGAGAATTCCTCCGGCGTCACCACCCAGCCCGGCCTTTTCGCTACGGTCCATCTGAAGACGGACCCGAAGGCGACCGAGCCGGAGAGCTGGACGGTGCTGATCGACGACCTTGGCGAGATCAAGATCGAGCGCGCGACGAATTAAGCTCCACGGAAACGAAAACGGGCGCCGAAGCGCCCGTTTGCAGTCTGTAAATCTACGTCAGTTCAGGTCATCCACCACCGCGTCCGCGCCACCGTTCACACGATGGGCAAGGGCCGCTTCCATGAACTCGTTGAGTTCGCCGTCGAGGACATCCGAAGGCGCCGTGCTTTCGACGCCCGTGCGCAGGTCCTTGACCAGCTGGTAGGGCTGCAGGACGTAGGAACGGATCTGGTGACCCCAGCCGATATCGGACTTGGAGGCCGCCTCGGCATTGGCCGCTTCCTCGCGCTTCTTCAGCTCCGCCTCGTAGAGGCGGGCGCGCAGCATGTCCCACGCCTTGGCGCGGTTCTTGTGCTGCGAACGCTCCTGCTGGCAGGCAACGACGATGCCCGACGGAATGTGCGTGATGCGCACGGCCGAGTCGGTCGTGTTGACGTGCTGGCCGCCGGCGCCCGACGAACGGTAGGTGTCGATGCGGCAGTCGCTCTCGTTGATGTCGATGGTGATCGAGTCGTCGATAACAGGATAGACCCAGATCGACGAGAACGAGGTGTGACGGCGCGCATTGCTGTCATAGGGCGAAATGCGGACCAGGCGGTGCACGCCCGATTCGGTCTTCAGCCAGCCATAGGCATTGTGGCCCTTGACGAGCAGCGTCGCGGACTTGATGCCGGCTTCTTCGCCGTCATGGATTTCCAGAAGCTCCACCTTGTAGCCCGAGCGCTCCGCCCAGCGGGTGTACATGCGCAGAAGCATATTCGCCCAGTCCTGGCTTTCCGTGCCGCCGGCACCGGAATGCACTTCGAGATAGGTGTCGTTGGTATCGGCCTCGCCCGAAAGCATCGCCTCGACCTGCTTGCGCGAGGCTTCGGTGCGAACCGTCTTCAGGGCATCTTCGGCATCCTTGACGATGTCGGCATCGCCCTCTTCCTCACCAAGCTCGATGAGTTCGATATTGTCCTTGAGCTGCTGTTCGATGGCGCGCACGCCATTGATGCTCTCGTCCAGCTGCTGGCGCTCGCGCATCAGCTTCTGGGCTTCCTGGGCATCGTTCCAGAGGTTGGGGTCCTCTGCCTTGTTGTTCAACCAGTCCAGTCGTCTTACCGCCTGATCCCAGTCAAAGATGCCTCCTCAGCAGGCTTATGGCCTGCTTGATTTCGTCGACGACGTTTTCGATTTCCGCGCGCATGTCCGCCTTCTTCTATGCATTTCGGTGGCCTCGAAATAGAGAGGG
>NZ_JBLZPH010000146.1:0-545 GCF_049199205.1 Shinella sp. M31
CCCGCGGCCGGAAGCATTGGGTCCATACCCCCGAAATTCCTTCCGAAAATCGCGGCACCCGCATAGGAGATGGTCGCCACGACGATGGCGATCTGCGCCAAGGCCTGATGCCCGAGCCCCGCCAACGCTTCGAAGCCGACGATGAGGCACACGCCGAGCAGCCCGGCGCAAACCCCGAACAGCTTGCGGCCGCTCACCGCCTCATGACGGGTGATGAGGATCGTTAGGAGGAAGGTGAAGATTGGCGACGTCGAATTGAGGATGGTCGCGAGCCCGGCATCGGTCGTCTGCTCCGCCCAGGCGATCAACGTGAATGGAAAAACGCTGTTGAGGCAGGCCTGGAAGAGAAACCGGCCCCAATTGACGCGATCGCGCGGCAGCGACAGGCCGCGCGCCCTCACCAGAACGAGGAGCAAGCTTCCGGCAATCAGCGTCCGCGCCGCAATCAGCGTCACCGGCGGGATCGTCTCGACGCCGATCTTGATGAAGGTATAGGACGAACCCCACAGGGTCGACAGAAGCAGCAACAGGCACAAGTCGGTCGT
>NZ_JBLZPH010000147.1:0-31716 GCF_049199205.1 Shinella sp. M31
GAGGGCGAGACCGGCGAGGAAGAAGAAGATCGCATTGCGATGCATGCGCAGCGTCGAGGGCATGTCCTCGCGCGGGCGAAGACCCTTGCCGGAAATGCGCACGACGAAGGTCGCGATGTAATAGGCCGCAAACAGCAGGAAGACCCAGAGCGCACCCTGCACGAGCGGCAGCGCCAGCGAGAACACGGTCTTCAGCTGGGCGATGGCCGCGGCATCGGGATTGTAGAGCGGCTCCTGCGCCTTCAGTGTCTCGATGACGATATCGACGAGCTTGCCCGCCATTTCGTCATTGTAGCCGACGATCGCGCCGACCGCGATCATGCCGAGCGTCACCATGATGGCGAGATGGGCGAGAATGTTCGACAGCGGATACCAGGCGAGCGCATTTTCCGGGCCGCCGAGTTCGGAAGCCGGGCGGGCGAGGTTCGCGAGATTGGAAAGCCAGCCGGCCGGGATCAGCGTGATGAGCACGATCAGCGCGGCGAAATTCGACGAGACGAGGGCCGACGCGGTAATGCCACCGGCAACGACGGCGATGAAGGCGCTGGCATTGCCCCAGCCGAGGCCGGCAATCAGGATGGGAAGGGCAGACGCGGCATAAAGCACGATGGCAAACGACGACTGCGCATTCGCGCTCAGCGACAGCAGAGCGGCGGTCACACCGGCAACGAGGCCGGTCGCAATCGTGGTTGGCGTCAAGGTCTTCAAGGTCGCTGTCCTGTCTGGTCAGACAGTTAGAGGAGGTTCCTGAGACATCGATTCAGGACTGTCTCCCCAACATGGGGTTTTGGTTTCGCCCGAGATCGGGAAAAGACCGGCGGCTCCGATCCGCGCCCAACGCGGAAGGGAAATGGGGAAGGCGGAAAACCGTCTTCCCCGGAGTCAAGGCTCGCAGACTGACTTGGAGTCAGGCCGCAGAGTCAGCAGCTTACGCTACGACGTAGGGCAGCAGGCCGAGGAAGCGGGCGCGCTTGATCGCCTTGGCGAGTTCGCGCTGCTTCTTCTGGGAAACGGCCGTGATGCGGGACGGAACGATCTTGCCGCGCTCGGAAATGTAGCGCGACAGAAGACGGACGTCCTTGTAGTCGATCTTCGGAGCGTTTGCGCCCGAGAAGGGGCAGGTCTTGCGGCGGCGGTGGAACGGACGGCGTGCCGGAGCGGAAGAAACATCAGCCATATCAAAAATCTCCTTCTGCTTCGATTACGCGCGGTCTTCGCGGGCCGGACGGTCGCCACGCGGCGGGCGGTCGCCGAAGTCGCGGCGCGGACGGTCGCCGAAATCGCGGCGCGGGCCACGGTCGTCGCCTTCGCGGCGCGGACGGTCGTCGCGGTCACGCTTCTGCATCATGGCCGACGGGCCTTCTTCGTGCGCTTCGACGGCGATGGTCATGTAACGAAGGATGTCTTCGTTGATGCGCATCTGGCGCTCGACTTCATGGATGGCGGCCGCCGGAGCGTCGATGTCCATCAGCGCATAGTGAGCCTTGCGGTTCTTCTTGATGCGGTAGGTGAGGGACTTCAGACCCCAGTTTTCGACGCGGCCAACCTTGCCGCCGAACGATTCGATAACGCCCTTGTACTGTTCGACGAGAGCGTCGACCTGCTGGGCGGACACATCCTGGCGGGCCAGGAAGACGTGTTCATAAAGAGCCATGTGGCTTTGCCTTTCTTGCGTTTACACCCGAAACCGGCGCCAAGCCTCAACGACAGTTCTCAAAGGCACGAGGCCGAAAGCAAGAAAAGCGTTAATCCAGACGGTCGAGAGCGGAGACACGGGAGGCCGGAGCCCTTGGCTCCAAACGGCAGATCTTTAAGGATTTGCCGGCCCTCCGTTCAGCCACCAGCCGATTGACCGGGTGTGTTGAACAGCGCGCTTATACGGATTTTTCGCCGGAAGGCAAGGGCAGGGTCCATAAAGCTGTGTTCCGTTTCGGGAACGGGGCTGGAACCAAATCGAGGATGCTGCGTTTTCCTCCCCGATCCAACCAGATGGAGTGACCGACATGCAAGACCCGAACCTTGTCAATCGTCCCCCCGAAGACCGGGGCCCGACCGTCGTCAACGCTAGCAACGGCGGTGGCGGGAGCGGCACAGGCGGATGGGCCGTCGCCGTTATTCTCGCCGTTCTCGTCGCGGTGGGCATCTTCTACTTCGTCGGCAGCGGAACGCCGGGTGACGGCGTCGATTCGAATGCCAACACCTCGGCCATCACCAAGCAGGAAACGGCTCCGGCCGGCGGCACTGCGACCGGTGGCGACACCAGCGGCGATACGGGTGGCAACACCGGCGGCGCTGCGACGCAGACGCCCGCCACGGGCGGTGGCGCAACGACCACCACGCCTTAATGTCACCCGCATGGGGCAAACGAAACCCGCCGGAAACGGCGGGTTTCTTTTTGGGCAGGTTTCTTCCTCGTTAGATCGGCGCCGGATAGAGACGGTGGATGCGGCGGATGCCGTTCATCACGTCGGCCGAAAGCGTCAGATCTTTCGCCGCGATGTTGGTCTTTAGCTGCTCCATCGTCGTCGCGCCGATAATGACCGAAGCCATGAAGGGCCGGGTTAGGCAGAAGGCGATCGCCATCTGGGCGGGGTCGATGCCGTTTTCCTTCGCAAGTTCCACATAGGCCCGGACGGCAGGTTCCTGCAGCGGCTGGTAACGGCCGCCGAGATCGCCGTTCTTCGTCATGCGCGACCCTTCGGGCTTGGCGCCGTCGAGATATTTGCCGGTGAGAAGGCCGGCGGCGAGCGGCGAATAGGCGAGAAGGCCGATATCCTCGTGATGCGACAGTTCCGCGAGATCGAGGTCGTAGGTCCGGTAGAGCAGGTTATACTCGTTCTGGATCGACGCGACGCGCGGCAGGCCCTTCTCCTCGGCAAGCCGCAGCATGTGCATCGTGCCCCAGGCCGTATCGTTGGAGAGGCCAAGCGCGCGGACTTTGCCTGCCTTGACGATCTCGCCGACGGCATCGAGGACTTCCTCGATCTCGGCGGCAACCTTTTCACGGTCCTGCTTGGCCGGCTCGTAGCTCCAGGCGTTGCGGAAATGGTAGTGTCCGCGGTTCGGCCAGTGCAGCTGATAGAGATCGACATAGTCGGTCTTGAGGCGCTGGAGACTGTCGTCGATCGCCTCCAGAATGCCCTTGCGGCTCATCGGCGCGCCGCCGCGGATATAGGGGCGGCCGGGGCCGGCGACCTTGGTGGCGAGGATGACCTTGTCGCGGTTGCCGCGCGCCGTCATCCAGTTGCCGATGAAGCGTTCGGTATCGCCATAGGTTTCCGGCGAGAGCGGCGTCGTGGGATAAAGTTCTGCGGTGTCAATGAAGTTGACGCCTTGAGAGAACGCGTAGTCGAGCTGGTCTTGGGCTTCCTGCTCGCTGTTCTGCGATCCCCAGGTCATGGTGCCGAGGCAGATCTCCGACACGCTCATGCCGGTCCTGCCGAGCGGATTGTATTTCATGGGAGGGAAAATCCTTTTGTGGGAACCGCGCGAATGTAGGCGGCCTGCCGCGAAGTGCAAGACGGTGGGTGCGATTCCCTGTGCAAGGTCTTGGAAAGGAACGCTCGGGAAGGGGGCTTCAGGGCGCAATGCCTTGACTTGGCGAGCCGGAATGTGAATGGAAAAGGAAACAGAAGACGGGAGAAACCCCTATGAGCGTAGCATTCACCTTCCCCGGCCAGGGCAGCCAGGCCGTCGGCATGGGCAAGGACCTCGCCGACGCCTTCCCGGAAGCGCGTACCGTTTTCGCCGAAGTCGACGACGCGCTGAACCAGAAACTGTCCGCCATCATGTTCGACGGTCCCGAGGAGACGCTGACGCTGACGGCCAATGCCCAGCCGGCGCTGATGGCCGTTTCCATCGCCGTCATGCGCGTGCTCGAGGCGCGCGGCCTGTCGCTGAAGGACAAGGTCGCCTATGTCGCCGGCCATTCGCTCGGCGAATATTCCGCGCTCTGCGCCGCCGGCACCTTCTCGCTCGCCGATACCGCGCGGCTCCTGCGCATCCGCGGCAATGCCATGCAGTCGGCCGTGCCGGTCGGCGAGGGCGCCATGGCGGCGATCATCGGCCTGGAGCAGGCGGATGTCGAAGCCGTCTGTCAGGAAGCCTCCAAGGGCGGCTCGTGCCAGATCGCCAACGACAATGGCGGCGGCCAGCTCGTCATTTCCGGCTCCAAGCCGGCCGTCGAGATCGCGGCCCGCCTCGCGACGGAAAAGGGCGCCAAGCGCGCGCTGATGCTGTCCGTCTCCGCCCCCTTCCATTCCGCCCTGATGGCGCCGGCTGCGGACGCGATGCGCGAAGCGCTCGCCGCCGTCGAGGCCAAGGCCCCGATCGTGCCCGTTATCGCTAACGTCCGAGCCGCTCCGGTCAGCGATCCGCAGGAGATCGTTCGCCTGCTCGTCGAACAGGTCACCGGCCAGGTGCGCTGGCGCGAGACGGTTGAATGGTTCGGCAGGAACGATGTGACGACGCTCTACGAGGTTGGCTCCGGCAAGGTGCTGACCGGCCTGGCGCGCCGCATCGACAAGTCCGTCACCGGCATCGCCATCAACACGCCGACCGATATCGACAGTGCGCTCGCAGCACTCCTCGGCTGATCTCTTTCTATAAGGAACGCACCCATGTTTGATCTTTCCGGCCGCAAGGCACTGGTTACCGGCGCATCCGGCGGCATAGGCGAGGAGATCGCCCGCATCCTGCACGCCCAGGGCGCCATCGTCGGCCTGCACGGCACCCGCGTCGAAAAGCTCGAAACGCTCGCCAACGAATTCGGCGAACGCGTCCAGATCTTCCCGGCCAACCTCTCCGACCGCGTCGAAGTCAAGGCGCTTGGTGAGAAGGCCGAGGCCGAACTCGGCGGCGTCGACATCCTCGTCAACAATGCCGGCATCACTAAGGACGGCCTGTTCGTGCGCATGAGCGACGACGACTGGGATGCCGTTCTCGAGGTCAACCTCACGGCCGTCTTCCGCCTGACGCGCGAGCTGACCCACCCGATGATGCGCCGCCGCTATGGCCGCATCATCAACATCACCTCCGTCGTCGGCGTCACCGGCAATCCGGGCCAGGCGAACTACTGCGCCTCCAAGGCCGGCATGATCGGCTTCACCAAGTCGCTGGCGCAGGAAATCGCGACCCGCAACGTCACCGTCAACTGCGTGGCGCCGGGCTTCATCGAAAGCGCGATGACCGGCAAGCTGAACGACAAGCAGAAGGAAGCGATCATGGGGGCCATTCCCATGAAGCGCATGGGCACCGGCACGGAAGTCGCGTCCGCCGTCGCCTATCTCGCCTCCTCCGAAGCATCCTACATGACGGGCCAGACGCTGCATGTGAACGGCGGCATGGCGATGATCTAAGGTGGACGAAGTGCCCCGGCTGGCCGGCATGAATTGCATGTTGACCGCTGGTGCACCGGCCATTTTCGGACTTTGCGGCAGACTTAAACCGTGTTAATCGGGCCATGACTGTCAGCAGTCGACGGGCAAATGCCTGCGCAATCGAGTGGTATGGAACAGTATCGCCGATGCCGTATTGCCGGTTGAAGAGATTGCCGGATATGTTCTTGAGGCATATCGGGCGTGTTGAGTGCCCGGCGCTGTGAAAGGCGCCGATCAAAAAAACAAAGGTCGAGGAATCCGACATGAGCGACGTAGCAGAACGCGTAAAGAAAATTGTCATTGATCATCTGGGCGTTGACGCCGAAAAGGTCAGCGAAGGCGCAAGCTTCATCGATGATCTTGGCGCGGACTCGCTCGACACCGTCGAACTGGTCATGGCCTTCGAAGAAGAGTTCGGCGTCGAGATCCCGGACGATGCCGCTGACTCGATCCTGACGGTCGGCGACGCCGTCAAGTTCATCGAGAAGGCCCAGGCCTGATCCATTATACCGGCGGGCCGCTTTTCGGCGGCCCGTCCCGGTCTCCGCCCGGAGACCACACCTCCTCTTGGGGCAAAACATAGAATTCTATAGGGTGGATCACGGACGATGAGGCGTGTCGTTATCACGGGTACCGGCATGGTATCCCCGCTTGGCTGTGGCACCGAAATTACCTGGAGCCGGCTTCTCGAGGGGCGCAGCGGCGCTGCCAGGGTAACGACCTTCGAGGTCGACGATCTTCCTGCAAAGATTGCCTGCTCGATCCCGCTCGGCGACGGCACTGATGGTACCTACAATGCCGACCAGTGGATGGAGCCGAAGGAACAGCGCAAGGTCGATCCCTTCATCACCTATGCCGTCGCGGCCGCCGATATGGCGCTGATCGATGCCGGCTGGCATCCCAAGACCGACGAAGACCAGATCGCGACCGGCGTGCTCATCGGCTCCGGCATCGGTGGCCTCGACGGCATCGTCGAAGCCGGCTACACGCTGCGCGACAAAGGTCCGCGCCGCGTCTCGCCCTTCTTCATTCCTGGCCGCCTGATCAACCTCGCCTCCGGCCAGGTCTCCATCAAGCACAAGCTGCGCGGCCCGAACCATTCCGTCGTCACCGCCTGCTCGACCGGCGCGCACGCCATCGGCGATGCCAGCCGCCTGATCGCGCTGGGCGATGCCGACGTCATGGTCGCCGGCGGTGCCGAATCCCCGATCTGCCGCATCGCGCTCGCCGGCTTTGCCGCCTGCAAGGCGCTGTCGACCGAGCGCAACGACGACCCGACCGCAGCTTCGCGCCCCTATGACCGTGACCGCGACGGTTTCGTCATGGGCGAGGGCGCCGGCATCGTCGTTCTCGAAGAGCTGGAACACGCCAAGGCGCGCGGCGCGAAAATCTACGCCGAAGTCGTCGGCTACGGCCTGTCGGGCGACGCCTACCACATCACCGCGCCGTCGGAAGACGGTGACGGGGCTTACCGCTGCATGCAGATGGCGCTGAAGCGCGCCGGCATTCCGGCGAGCGAAGTCGATTATGTCAATTCGCATGGCACCTCGACCATGGCCGACACGATCGAGCTTGGCGCGGTCGAGCGCCTGATGGGCGATGCCGCCTCGCGCCTCTCGATGTCCTCGACCAAGTCGGCCATCGGCCACCTGCTCGGTGCCGCCGGCGCGGTTGAAGCGATCTTCTCGGCGCTGGCAATCCGTGACAATATCGCGCCGCCAACGCTGAACCTCGACAATCCCGCCGTCGAGACGGCGATCGATCTTGTGCCGCATAAGGCCCGCAAGCGCGAGATCAACGTGGCGCTGTCAAACTCGTTCGGCTTCGGCGGAACGAATGCATCGCTGGTTCTCAAGCGCTACGCTTGAGCATCACTCTATCGCCGGCAGCCCCTCATCCGCCTGCCGGCACCTTCTCCCCGAGGGGAGAAGGGGATAACCGAGACGTCGCATCCTCCATTTCTTCTCCCCGCCGGGGCGAAGGTGCCCGAAGGGCGGATGAGGGGCTGCCGGCGCATCGATAATGAAGCGGGTTCATCCTGCTTTTGCCGTATTGCTCTGCTGAACACGTCGAGCAATGCCAGAACCCATGAGGACAGTCCGTGAGCGACACGAACGAACCCGGCGAGACCCAGTTTGGCCGCGGCGAGGCATCCGGCCAGCCGCGCATCATTCCGAAGTCCGCGAAGGAGGCGCTGCGCCCCGAACAGGTGCCTGAGCCGCCGAGCCGCCGCCGCTCGCGCAAGGCCCGCAGCCAGCTCGTCATCTTCCTGAATTTCGTCATGACCGTCATCGTCTTCGCGACGCTGATCGGTGTGGGCATCTTCTACTACGGTGTGAAAAGCTACGAAGAGACCGGTCCGCTCCAGGCCAACACGAATTTCATCGTGCGCGCGGGTGCCGGTACCAACGAGATCGCCTCGAACCTCGAGCGCAACAACATCATCACCGACAGCCGCGTCTTCCGCGTGCTGTCGCGCATCTATCTCGATGGCGAGACGCTGAAGGCCGGCGAATATGAAATCAAGGCCGGCGCGACCATGCGCGAGATCGTCGAATTGCTGAAATCCGGCAAGTCGATCCTCTACAGCGTGTCGGTTCCCGAGGGCCTGACGGTCAAGCAGGTGTTCAAGCGCCTGCAGGAAGACCCGGTGCTGGAAGGCGACCTGCCGCAGGAACTGCCCGCCGAGGGCTCCCTGATGACCGACACCTACAAGTTCTCGCGCGGCACCAAGCGCGCCGATATCGTCCAGCAAATGCTGACGGCGCAGAAGAACCTGATCGACCAGATCTGGGAAAAGCGCGACGACAACCTGCCGGTCGCAACCCGCGAGGAATTCGTCACGCTCGCCTCGATCGTCGAGAAGGAAACCGGCCGCGCCGACGAGCGCTCCCGCGTCGCTTCCGTCTTCATGAACCGTCTCGACAAGGGCATGCGCCTGCAATCCGACCCGACGATCATCTACGGCATCTTCGGCGGTGAAGGTAAGCCGGCTGACCGGCCGATCTACCAGTCGGACCTCGAAAAGCAGACGCCCTACAACACCTATATCATCAAGGGCCTGCCGCCGACGCCGATCGCCAATCCGGGCCGCGCGGCGCTGGAGGCGGTTGCAAACCCGTCGCGCACCAGCGACCTCTATTTCGTCGCCGACGGTACGGGCGGCCACGTCTTCGCCGAGACGCTGGACGAGCACAACCAGAATGTCCGCCGCTGGCGCAAGCTGGAAGCGGACAAGGCGGCAGCCACCGCCAAGGAAGCCGAAGGCGCAACGTCGCAGTGATCGGCATCACTTTCAAACGGCCCCGGCATCTCCGCCCGGGGCCGTTTTGTTTATGGGCACAAGCTTTGTGTGGATCGCGGCCCGTTCGGTACGCTTGCCCGTTTCCAACCTCGTGAAACTGCTTCACTTTGAAACCTGAATTCGCGCGGGCAGCGCGTCGGGTGTCTCCCGTTCCGGTGAGGCGCCACAGGAGGCTGACATGACATTGCAATCGATGACCGGCTTTGCGCGGGTCGAGGGGACCAGCGGGCGCACGCGCTGGGCATGGGAACTGCGGTCGGTGAACGGCAAGGGGCTGGACCTGCGCCTGCGCCTGCCGCCCGGCCTGGAGGCGTTGGAGGCGGATGTCCGCCGCCTCGCCGGCGAGGCCTTCTCGCGCGGTAATCTTCAGATCGGGCTTGCTACCAGCGTCAGCGAGGCGCAGGTCGAGGCCGTGGTGAACCAGGGAGCGCTTGCTGCCGTGCTGGCGCTGCGCGACCAGCTGGCCGGCACCATCGATCCGGCACCTTTGAAGCTCGACACGCTCCTTTCGGTGCGCGGCATCGTCGATTTCCGCGAGGCCGAGGAGAGCGAAACGGAGCGCACGACGCGCGATGCCGATATCCGCACCGGCCTTGCCGAAGCGATCCGCCGTCTCGCCGACATGCGGCGCAAGGAGGGGGCAGCCCTTGCCGACGTGCTGCTGGGCCAAGTGGCGCGCATCGAGGCCCTGACGGCGGCGGTCGAGGCAGACCCGTCGCGCAGTGTCGCGGCGATTGCAGAGCGGCTTTCCGCACAGGTCGCCACGCTGATGCAGGGCACAACGGCGCTTGACCGCGACCGCCTGCATCAGGAGGCGGCCTTGCTTGCCACCAAGGCGGATCTGCGCGAAGAGATCGACCGGCTGAAGGCGCATGTCCATGCGGCGCGCGAGCTGATCGCCGAGGGCGGGCCGATCGGGCGCAAGCTCGATTTTCTCGCACAGGAATTTAACCGGGAATCGAATACCATCTGTTCCAAGTCGAACGCCGCTCAAGTAACGGCTGCAGGCATCGAATTGAAGGTCGTCATCGACCAGTTCCGCGAACAGGTCCAGAATCTGGAGTAGGCCATGGCCGAGCCGTCGAAGCAAATCCACATCGAACGCCGCGGGCTCATGCTCGTCATCTCCTCGCCGTCGGGCGCGGGCAAGTCGACGATCGCGCGCAACCTGCTGGAGGCCGATCCGGGCCTCAGCCTATCGGTCAGCGTCACGACGCGCCAGCGCCGCGCCAGCGAGATCGCCGGCCGGCACTACCACTTCATCAACCACAAGGAATTCGAGCGGTTGCGCGACGGCGACGCGCTGCTCGAATGGGCAGAGGTGCACGGCAATTTCTACGGCACGCCGCGCGAGCCGGTGGAAGAGGCGATGTCTGCCGGCCGCGACATGCTGTTCGACATCGACTGGCAGGGCGCCCAGCAGCTTCAGGAGAAGATGCCGGCCGACGTTGTCTCGATCTTCATCCTGCCGCCCTCGATGACCGAACTGCAATCGCGCCTGCACCGTCGGGCCGAGGATACGGAAGACGTCATCCAGACGCGCCTTGCCAATTCCCGCTCGGAAATCGAGCACTGGCGGGAATATGACTATGTCATCCTCAACGACGACCTCTCCGTCGCCTTCGACGCCGTGCAGAGCATCGTCAAGGCCGAGCGCCTGCGCCGGGACCGCCGCCACGGGCTGTTCGAGTTCGTGACCAAGCTGGTGACGGAAAAGCCGGTTCTCTGAAAAGAGGCCGGCTACAGGTTTGCCCCTCACCCTAACCCTCTCCCCGTAAACGGGGAGAGGGGACGTGCCCTACAAAAGGGCATTGGTTGTGGAAAGCCATGCGGCATGTCTCCTTCGCCCCGCAGCCAAGGAGAAGGTGGCCGGAAGGCCGGATGAGGGGCGCGCAACGTTAACCGCGTACCGCCCCCGTCCCGGTGCAAACGTACGCCTGAACCCTTCGCGCTATCTTCTCCCCGAAAGGAAATCTCAAAGCGCGTTCGCCAGCCGTACGAACTCTTCCACGCTCAGCGTCTCCGCCCGCCGCTGCGGATCGATCTCCGCCCGTGCCAGCAGCGCTTCCCCACCCAGCGATTTCACGCTCTGGCGCAGCATCTTGCGGCGCTGGCCGAAGGCGGCGTGTGTGACGCGCTCGAGGGCTGCCACGTCGCAGGGCAGCGGATTGGCGATGGGCTCGAGATGCACCACCGAGGAGGTCACCTTCGGCGGCGGCGTGAAGGCCTGCGGCGGCACGTCAAAGGCCATGCGGGCGTCCGTGCGCCAGCCGCAGAGCACGCCGAGACGGCCGAAATGGTCGTCGTTCTCCTGCGCCACGATGCGAAGGCCCACCTCGCGCTGGAACATCAGCGTCAGCGAATCCCAGAACGGCGGCCAGACCTTCGGCAAGAGCCAGTTGACGAGCAGCTGTGTGCCGACATTGTAGGGCAGGTTGGCGATGATGCGCACGGGCTCGCCCGGCGCCAGCGCCTCGAAGTCGGTCTTCAGGGCGTCGCCTTCGATGACCGTCAGGCGCCCCGGATAATGGTCGGAAATTTCCGCCAGCGCGGGCAGGCAGCGCGCGTCGCGCTCGATGGCGATGACACGTTTGGCGCCGAGCGCCAGAATGGCCCGCGTCAGGCCGCCGGGGCCGGGGCCGACCTCGATCACCGTATGGTTTTCGATGGGACCGGCGGTGCGGGCGATCTTCTGCGTCAGGTTCAGGTCGAGCAGAAAGTTCTGGCCAAGCGCCTTCTTGGCATCGAGCCCATGACGCTGGATGACGTCGCGCAGCGGCGGGAGTCCGTCGAGGGCGGCCATCAGCGGCTCTCCTTCGCTGCGTGGGCGGCAAGATCCTGAGCGAGGCGCAGCGCGGCCAGCAGGCTGTCGGGGCGGGCAATGCCCTTGCCGGCAATGGCGAAGGCCGTGCCGTGGTCCGGCGAGGTGCGGATGAAGGGCAGGCCCAGCGTCGCATTGACGGAATCGTCGAAGCCGAGCGCCTTGGCGGGGATCAGCGCCTGGTCGTGATACATGCAGAGCGCCACGTCATAGGTGGCGCGGGCGGCGTCATGGAACATCGTGTCGGCGGGGAGCGGGCCGACGGCGGCAATGCCTGCGGCCTTCAGGCGCTCGACGGCCGGCCGCACGATCGCATCATCCTCCAGCCCCAGCGCACCGCCTTCGCCGGCATGCGGGTTGAGGCCGGCGATGGCGAGGCGGGGCTGGGCGATGCCGAAGCGTTGTCGCAGATCCCGTTCGGTGATGACGGCGGTCTCGACGATGAGGTCTTCGTTCAGCGCCGCAGGCACGTCTTTCAGCGGGATATGGATCGTCACGGGGACGGCGCGCAGTTTCGGCCCGGCCAGCAGCATCACAGGGAGCATTGTCTGGCCGGTCGCCTTTGCTGCGAGATCGGCGAGGAACTCCGTGTGGCCGGGAAAGCTGAAACCGGCATCGTAAAGCACGGCCTTGGCAATGGGATTGGTCACGACGGCGGATGTCCGCCCGGCCCTGGTGAGTGCGACAGCGGTTTCGATGGCGCCGGTAACGGCGGCGGCATTGCGCGGGTCAGGCGCTCCGGGCACGACCCCGGCGGCGCAATCGGACGCCAGAACCGGAAGGGCATCGAAGAAGAAATCCCCGGCGGTTTCGGGCGTGGCGGACGCCACGGCAACATCGAGGCCCAGAAGGGCTGCCCGCTCGCGCAGCACCGCGGCATCGCCGATGAACAGGAAGGGCGGCAGGGAAAGCGAGCGACGGGCCGACCAGAGGGCCAGCGTGATGTCAGGCCCGATCCCCGCCGGATCGCCCATGGTGAGCGCCAGCGGAGGAAGTTGCGTCGTCGTCATGCGGTGCCTGCCATAGCGGGTTTGGAGAAGTGCCCCGCATTCGGGGCACGAGAGGCTGAGCGTGTCGGGCAGGCGCTACGCGCCATACCGCAGGGATCAGCGCTCGGTGATCGTCGCCTTCTTGCGCAGCTCGGCGATGTACTTCTTGCTGTTCTCGTCGCCTTCGTTGCCCTTGGAATTGGCAAGGTCCTCGGCGCGGAAGACCATCTCGGCGGCCACGTCGTCGTTGACTTCGCGCTTCTTGCAGATCGCGAGATATTCGACGCCGCGTTCCGTGACGCGGGTACCGGTCGTCTGGCCGTTCGCCTTTTCGATCAGCGGCTTCCAGTCCTCGGGCAACTGCGGGGCAAGCACCCGGCCGAGATCGCGGATCGACACGTCATGCATCGTCGCGGCAAAGATCTTGGCCTGGTCGCAGCCGGGGAATTTCGAACGCGAGGCTTCCGCCTCGGATTTGCGCTTGCCGAGAATGGCGTTGCGGCGCTTTTCCGGCACGACGAAGATGACCTGCTTGAGGAAGTATTCGGTGGTGACCGGCTTCTTGCCGCCGTTTTCCTGCATGCGCTCCACCAGCGACTTGGCGTTGGTGCCGCCATTGCCGTAGCGGGCGTTGACGACGCGCGGCCAGCTCATCTGCAGGGCGATGTACTGCTTGAAATGCTGTGAGCCGACACCGGCCTTGTCGAGGATCTGACCAAGCTGCTGGAGGGTCATCTTGTTCGTCGAGGCAAAGCGCGCATAGGACGCGTCCACTTCGGCCTGGCTGACGGATGCCTTGAGGCGGAGGATCTCATCGCGCTTCAGCGTGTCGTCGATCATCTGTTCGCGGGCCATGGCGCGCAGATTGCCCTTGGCGCGCTGCAGGCGCAGGAAGGCGGCACGGCGCTCGACGTCACCGGAGGTAACCGGCGAATTGTTGACGACCGCCACCACGGTGCTGCCGGCCGCCTGAACGGTGCCGGCAGGGGCCACGATCGCCACGGCCGCAGCGAGTGCCACGCCCATCATCATGGAGCGCACCAGAGATTGCCTGCCCATCATGCCAGTCCCTTTCCCAAAGCCATTCTATACTCGCCGAGGCGCGCCTTGCAGGGCGCGAACCCGTTGCCGGCGAGCCTTTCTCCCCGATGTGCATAAACCATGCGGCCAAACGATGACAAGAGCAGGGCGGCGCTTACTCGAAGCCCGTCAACGTCGTATCGCCGACGCTGACGTCGCCGAGCGTGCGGAACATCAGGCGCGCACCGATCGACCAGTCGTTCGCCGTCGAGTTCGACTTGTCGCGCGTCTGCTCGTAGACGATCGAGAAAACCGTGTCGCGGTCGTCATAGGAGAAGCCGACGCCGTTTCGCGTCAGGTTCTGGTTGTTGATGTCGTAGGTCAGAGACCCGAACACCGACCAGTAATCCCGGAACTTGAAGGCGGCCGCGGTCTGGATTTCGCTGGCATTCTTGGCCAGGCCATAGTTCGGCTGAGCGGCGATACGCGTATAGGTGATCTCGGTCTCGAAGCGTGCGCCATCGAAGCGCAGCGACGTGTCGGAGCGGCGCAGCGACAGGTCATCCTTGTCGAGCCGCGCGCTGGAGGCAATGGAAAGCCCGTTCGGCAGGTCGATGCCCGCCATGCCGACATAGTCGGACGCATCGGTTTCCAGGCCGGAATTGGCGCCGGCATTGACCAGGTCGTCGCTGGCGAAGGAGTTCACGCCTCCGAGATGGAACGACTGGCCGACAATGCTGCGCAGGCGCAGACCGTTGTCGAAGGTGCCGGTATAGCGCATGCCGAGATTGGCGCGCGTGCCGCCTTCGATCCGGTCGAAGCCCGAGAACTTGTCGCGTTCGAAGAGGTTGGTCGCATCGAAGACGAAGCTCTGCGAATCCTCGTTCGGCAGGCCGCCGGGAAAATCCTCGTCCGGCCGGGCGTAGATCTGCGCGATCGGTTCGAACAGGTGCGTGCTGTTATCCGTCGTCGCCAGGATCGGGTAGCGCGCCTCGAGGCCGGCCGTCAGCATGGTGCGGGTCGCGCTGTCATCCGTATTGTAATCGCCGCCGTAACCGGCGGGCGTCACCATGTCGAGCCGGTAGGCATCGCCGCGTGCGGCGAGCAGGGGCGTCAGCACAAGGCCGCCGGGCACGATGAACTGGCGCTTCCACTCCAGTTCGCTCGTCAGGCGCGTCATGCCGCCCTCCAGCCCGCGGAAACGGTCGCTGGAGCCGAGCGAATAATAATCGGCCAGGTCGCGCTGGACGTTGGTGATGTTCGTCGTGATGCTGAGCTCGCCGCCCAGGACGGACTGCGGCACGATATATTCGTGATCCAGCGTCTGGGCGATCGCCTGCTGGCGCTCGAGCTTGCTGTCCGGATCGGCGTCCTGCACGTCGAAATAGAAAGCGCGCAGGTCGAAGCTGTTGCGGCGGCCGAGACCCGTCAGATAGCCCTGGTTCGTATGGATGCGATCCTTGAGGCCGTCGAGTTCATAGGTGCGCGAAAAGTTGTTGTCGCCCTGCAACATCACGTCCCAGCCGAAAGCCCAGCGGGGATTGATCTTGAACTGGCCTTCGGAGGCGACCATGCCGCGGAAGCCGTCTTCTTCCCGGTCGCTCGTATTGGGATCGAAGGCGTTGTGGTTCAACTGGTCGATGCCGGCGGCCCGCAAGGTCACGAGGCCGTTGTGGAAGCGCTTGCGGAATTCGACTTCGGCCAGGAAACCCTGGCGCGTCAGAACGGTCGGCGAGAAGGTCGCGTCCATATCCGGCGCGATCGCGAAATAGTAAGGCGCCGTGATACCGAGCCCGAGCTTCTGCGCATAGCCGAATTTCGGAAAGAGGAAGCCGGTCTTCCGCTTCACCGTATAATCCGGCATTTCCAGCACGGGAATATAGGCGATCGGCTTGCCGAACATCTCGAAACGCGCCTTTTCGAGGCGGATCGTGTGCGTGCGGCCGTTCTGGACGACACGCTCAGCCTTGATTTCCCAGAGCGAGCGATGGGTCGGGTCGGTGGCGCAGGGCGTGCAGGCGGTATAGACGGCGTGATTGAGGATCAGCTCCTCGCCGTTGACGCGCTCGCCGCTGGTTGCCGCCAGCTTGGTGAGGTCGGTCGTCTCGATGCGCAGCGCATTGATGAAGCCGTTGGCGAAATCGTCCGACAGGTCCATCTCGTCGCCATAGACGCGGTTGCCGGTCGGTTCGATCAGCTCGATATTGCCGACAGCCTTGAGGCGGCCGGTCTTCTGGTCGTATTCGACCTGGCGGGCAACGAGCTTGTAGCCGCCGTAATTGATCTGCACCGCGCCGCGGGCGATCACCTTGTCGGTGTCGTTGTTATAGACGAGTTCGTTGGCTGCGAGCAGCAGCTTGGCATCTTCCGGCAGCTTGGGTTCCATCGCGCCGATATCGGGCGACTGGGCCTGCGCGGGGAGGGCGGAACCGGACACGATGGCGCACATGGCCGCACCTGCAAGCAGGGCGGCTTTCAACCACCTATTCGTCTTGCGGTCACCTGCCGCCACTTAGCCGTCCTCCTGATGCAGTAGTATGGTCGCACCCAACGACATTGCGACGACCACTGGGAGCCAGGCCGCAACGAACGGAGGAACAACACCGCTGCTTCCGAATGCCTTCACAAGCACGGTGACGACATAAAGCATGAAGCCGGAAAGGATGCCACCCAGAATCACCGCACTCGATTGATTAAACCGGCTAAATTTCAATGATACACAGGCGGCGATCAGCGTCATCGCAACCAGAAGCAGCGGCAGCGAAAGCATCGAGTGGAACTGCGTTTCCATGGCGTTGGTGGGGAAACCGAAGGATTTTGCCACCTCTATCTTCCGGCCGAGGCTGAAAAACGGAATGGATTCAGGCTTTTCAAGGCTTTCCGAAACGAATTCCTGTTTCAAGTTGGTACGAAGCTGTACCTCATCGAGACGAACCGGCAATTCCCCGTTGCGGGTCTCGTGCACATTCTTAAGCAGCCAGTAACCATCTTCCAAGGTCGCCGAATCGGCATCCTGGCGAAGCACGATCCTGTTCTCTTCGTCGAAGTGAATGACGGTGACGTTGACGAGGCGCGTTCCGCCATCGAGAACCGCCTTCGCACCGATGATCGACTGGTCGCCCTTATAGATCTGGCGCAGCCATGGAATGCTGTTTTCCGGACGCGACGCGCTGGTGGCGCTCCAGCCGGACTCCAGCTCCAGCGCCTTCTTCGATCCCCAGGCCGCAATCGGGTTGATCGCCAGCACCGCCAGTATGCCAAACAGGAAGGCGCCGATGACGAAGGGCCGCAGGAACTGCCAGACCGAAATGCCGGCGGCGCGCGTGACGACCAGTTCGTAGCGGCGGTTGAGCGAGATGAGGGCGGCCATGCCGGCGAACAGCGCGACGAAGGGCACCGTCTGCATCAGGATCGTCGGGATGCGCAGCGCCGTCACCAGCAATCCGCTGGTCAGCGTATAGCCCGGCAGCGCGCCGACGCGGTTCGACATTTCGCTGAAATCGATGATGAAGATCAGCGAGAAGATGCCGAGCAGGAACCAGAAGGTCGTGATGGCGTAGCGGCGAAAGAAGTAACGGCCGAGGGTCGGGATCATGGCGTGCCGCTCCCGCCCGAGGTGGTTCTGCCGAAACGCGCCAGCAGGCGGTCGCGCAGATCCGTCAGCCGCTCGCCGAAGGTGACCGGCAGTTCGAGCGTCTTGTTGCGCCCGAGATAATGGATCGCAAGCGCCGCCGTGCCGATGGGGATAAGATACATGATGATGACGTAGACGACCGAGCCGTCCGCATTGTTGGAGGCGTAGAAACTCGCCCAGCGGATGAAGAGCGCCGTCAGGAGCGCGGTGATCATCGGATGCACGCGCGCCTCGCGATGCGAGCGCGCATCCGCGCTGACGACGAGCGCGATGAGGCCGAAGACCGCCGGGAACAGCCATTCCGTGAAGCGGCGGTGCAGCTCGGCGGTGAACGAACCCGGATCCTTCTTGTAATAGGGATCATCGGGATCGGGATTGAACAGATAGGGCAGGTCGCGATCCTTGGCGCGGATATTCGAGGCGCCGGCGCTCTGCGTCAGGTCGGCAAGGTCGAAGGCGTAGGAATCGAACTTGATGATCGAGACATTGCCGTCCGGCAGCTTGCGGTGCACCTCGCCGTCCTTCATGACCAGCGCCGAGCTGTTTTCATCCACCGCACCCTCGCGGGCGTAATAGACCATCTCGAAGCGTGGATCGCGCGTATCGGCCACGAAAAGGCCGAGCAGCACGCCGCCGTTGCGGCGCTGGGCTACTTGCACATAGAGGCCGTCGGTGATCTTGCGGAAGGTGTTTTCCTGCACGACCGCCGAGAGCATGTCGGCATGTGCCGTCGCGATCATCTTGCGCACCGCGGTGCGCGACGAGGGTTCGACGAAATTGTCGACGGCAAAGGAGACGAAGCTCATCGCCACCGCGAGGATCATCACCGGCCGGATGATGGTCATGCGCGAGCTGCCGGCCGAGTTCAGCACCGTCAGCTCCGAATCGGAATTCATGACGGTCAACGTCTGCGCCACGCCGATGACCAGCGCAAAGGGCAGGATGATCGGCACGACCGAGGGCAGGATGAGGGTGGCGAGCTTCAGGAAGGCGAAGGTCGACTGGCCGCTGTCGGTGACGAGGTTGATATTCGTCAAGGCCTGCGTGACCCAGACGATGCCGAGCAGGGGCACGAGCGTGGCGACGAACATGAGCGACGCCCGCCGCAGGATATAGCGCTCGATCAATTTCATCGTTTGGTCCGCGTTTCCGACAAGCGGCTCCGGTTCATGACGCCCGTCGCAACTGGATGGCCATATAAGCTTTCTTGAGGCTGATGCCATAGCGGAGATCTTCCGCCGACAAGGAAAATTTATGGCGAACAAGCATGCTTAACCATCTGTAAACAAGGTCGCGCATCTTGCCAAGCGCCGTAAAAGCGACAAGGAATTGATGCGATTTGTCGTCTTTCGCGGTCTTCACCAGAGCGCTCATAGGCTAAACGGCCCCCCATGCGGAGTAAATTCATGGCTTTCCCCTTCGATATCGGTTTTGCAAAGTCGGCGCGCGCGGCGGGCGGCCTTGTAATCCTCCTGCAGGTTGCCGGCCAGACGGCGGCCTCAGTCGACGATGTCGATCCCGAGGGTGCGGTGACCCGTGCTACCGGCGTGGCGAAATTCACCGGCAAGGCCTTGAAGACGCTCGATGTGCTTGCGCCGCATGGCGCTTCCGCCGACCGTATTCTCGTGCTGGGCCTCGGCGACGCCGACAAGCTGACCGCGCATGACTGGCTGAAGGCCGGTGGGGCCGCGGCCGCGAAAATCCGCGGCTCGGAAAAGGCGACGATCTATCTCGATGCGCCCGGCATCACCGTGACCGCCCAGAACGCCGCCGACTTTGCGCTCGGCATGCAGCTCGGCGCCTACAGCTTCGATACCTACAAGACGAAGAAGGCCGATGACGAAGAGGCGAGAGGCGGAAAGGCCGCGAAGGTCACGCTCGTCACCGCCCATGCGAATGCCGCAAAGAAGGCGAACGACATCTCCGACGCGGTGGCCGAGGGCGTCATCCTCGCCCGCAACCTCGTCAACGAGCCGGCCAACGTGCTCGGCCCGGTCGAATTCGCCGACAAGGCCAAGGCATTGGAAAAGCTCGGCGTCGAGGTGGATATCCTCACCGAGCGCGAGATGAAGAAGCTCGGCATGGCAGCCCTTCTCGGCGTCGCACAGGGCTCCGTGCGTCCGCCGCGCCTGGCGATCATGCAGTGGAAGGGCGGCAAGGAGAAGGACCGCCCGATCGCCTTCATCGGCAAGGGCGTCGTCTTCGATTCGGGCGGCATCTCGATCAAGCAGGCCGCCGGCATGGAAGATATGAAGGGCGACATGGGCGGTGCCGCCGCCGTCATCGGCCTCATGCACACGCTCGCCGCCCGCAAGGCCAAGGCCAATGTCGTCGGCATTCTCGGCCTTGTGGAAAACATGCCTGATGGTAATGCCCAGCGCCCCGGCGATATCGTCAAATCCATGTCCGGCCAGACGATCGAGGTCATCAACACCGATGCCGAGGGACGCCTCGTTCTGTGCGACGCGCTGTGGTACTGCAACGAGACCTTCAAGCCGCAGTTCATGGTGAACCTCGCAACGCTGACCGGCGCGATCATGGTGGCGCTCGGCAGCCACCATGCCGGCCTGTTCTCCAACGACGACACGCTGGCCGGTCGCCTGACCGCCGCCGGCCTCGCCACCAACGAACGCCTGTGGCGCATGCCGCTCGGCCGCGAATACGACAAGATGATCGACAGCAAATTTGCCGATATGAAGAACACCGGCGGCCGTTATGCCGGTTCCATCACCGCCGCGCAGTTCCTGCAGCGTTTCGTCAAGGACACGCCCTGGGCGCATCTCGACATCGCCGGCACCGCCATCGGCTCGCCGTCCGACGAGATCAACCACTCCTGGGCCTCCGGCTTCGGCGTACGCCTGCTCGACGAGCTGGTGCGCGCGAACTACGAAGGGTGAGGAGAGGGTGAGCGAGGTCCTCTTCTACCACCTGACCGAATCGAAGCTCGAAGACGCGCTGCCGCCCTTGCTCGACAAGAGCCTGGAGCGCGGCTGGCGCGTCGTCGTGCAGACGGGGGATGCCGAGCGGCGCGATGCGCTGGATGCGCATCTTTGGACGTTCCGCGAGGACAGTTTTCTGCCGCACGGCACGGACGAGCAGGATTTCGCCGCCGAGCAGCCCGTGCTTTTGACGACGGCGCCCGACAATGCCAATGCCGCGACCGTGCGTTTCATCGTCGCCGGCGCCGCACCCCCGCCGCTCGATGCCTACGAGCGTGTGATCTTCATGTTCGATGGCTACGACCAGTCGGAAGTGGAGACGGCGCGGGAACACTGGAAGCGCCTGAAAGGCGAGGGGCATCAGCTTACCTACTGGCAGCAGAACAGCGACGGGCGCTGGATGAAGAAGGCCTGATCGATTCTGGATTCCATGGTCTCTTGCGCATGAGCTTTCGCGGGTATATACCCGCGAAAATGAACAAGGATATTTGCCACTGCATCGTGCTGCGCAAGGCGTCGCGAAAGGTCTCGTCCTATTATGACGAGGCGCTGGCGCCGCTTGGCGTCAACATCGCCCAGTTCAGCCTTCTCAGGAACATCAACCGCATGGCGCCGGTCTCTTTGACGGATCTCGGCGCGCGCGTCGAACTCGACCGTTCGACGGTCGGCCGCAATGCCAAGGTGCTGGAGCGTATGGGGCTCGTGGAAATCCGCCCCGGCAAGGACCAGCGCGAGGCGACGCTGACGGTGAGCGAGGCTGGGCACGCGGTGCTCAGGGAAGGGGCGCCACTCTGGGATTCCGTGCAGGACAAGATCGAAGGCCGACTCGGCCCCGACGGCGCGGACCGGTTGCGGGAACTGCTCGCAGCCCTCTGATTCTTACCTTGAAGTGGGTATCTACCCGTAAATTCGCCGCTCTGCGGCTCAACGAAAGAGGGTTTTCAAAAATGGTTTCCACACGCGTTGCCAGATGGATGGCCGGCCGGAACCTGCACTATGGCTGGGTGGTCGCCGCGACCACTTTCCTGACCATGCTGGCAACCGCCGGCGCCATGGGTTCGGCCGGCGTGATGATCCAGCCGCTGCATCAGGAATTCGGCTGGGATATCGCCGATATTTCCTCCGCCATGGCGGTTCGCCTCGTGCTCTTCGGCCTGCTCGGCCCGTTTGCCGCCGCCTTCATGAACCATTTCGGCATCCGCCAGGTGGTGGGCACGGCGCTGGCGCTCATCATGGGCGGCATCGTCGCCTCGTTCTTCATGGCTGAGGTCTGGCAGCTTCTTCTGCTCTGGGGCATCGTCATCGGCGTCGGCACGGGCATGACGGCTTTGGTGCTCGGTGCGACTGTCGCCACCCGCTGGTTTTCCAAGCGCCGCGGTCTCGTCGTCGGGCTGATGACGGCGAGCAACGCCACCGGCCAGCTCGTCTTCCTGCCGCTGCTCGCTGCGCTGACCGAGGCTTACGGTTGGCGCACGGCCCTGACGCTCTCCGTCGCGGTCATTGCGACCGCCATGGTGCTCGTCCTGCTCCTGATGAGGGACTACCCCGCCGATGTCGGCCTGCCGGCCTATGGCGAGACGGCGATCGTCAAGCCGCCGAAGCAGGATCACAGCCTCGGCGCCACACTGCTCGCCCCGCTCGTCACGCTGAGAAGCGTTTCCGGCAATGCCGTCTTCTGGGTGCTGTTCGGCACCTTCTTCGTCTGCGGCCTTTCCACCAACGGCCTGATCCAGACGCACTGGATCTCGATCTGCGGCGATTTCGGCATGGCGGCGGTGACGGCAGCCGGCACGCTGGCGGTGATCGGCGTCTTCGATTTCCTCGGCACCGTCTTCGCCGGCTGGCTGTCGGACCGCTACGACAACCGCGTCCTGCTCTTCTGGTTCTACGGTCTGCGCGGCCTGTCGCTGCTCTATCTGTCCTTCTCGGGCTTCAGCTTTGTGGAACTCTCGGTCTTCGCCGTCTTCTACGGCCTCGATTGGGTCGCGACCGTGCCGCCGACCGTTAAACTCGCCGCCGAGAATTTCGGCCGCGAAAAGGCCGGCATGGTGTTCGGCTGGGTCTTCGCCGGCCATCAGCTCGGCGCTGCCACCGCCGCCTTCGGCGCCGGCTACCTGAAGAGCGACTTCGATACCTATATGCCCGCGCTGCAGATTGCCGGTCTCGCCTGCATCCTCGCTGCGCTGTCGGTGATGCTGCTCAAGCGTCCGGCTCCGCTCGCTGCAACGGCCTGAGGACGGCGAAAATGAAAAGGCCCGCGCGAAGCGGGCCTCTTTCTCAATCGTGGAAGGCTTCGACGAATTTGCGCCGGCCGAGCATGAAGGCGTCGGCGACATGGCGCAGCGGCGCGAGGTCGACGTCGGATTTTCCGGCCTTCACGATCTCAGCGAAACGCTTGTAGAGCATCGGATATTCCTGCTCCGGCTCGTCATGCACCAGCTTGCCGTCGATCGAAAGCTTCGCGCCGCCCTCCGACAGCACCATCTCGCCGGCTTCCGTCTGTGCCACGATGTCCCAGCTCTGCTTGCCGGTCTGGCGCCAGTCGAACTCGGCCTTGAGATCGAGCCCCTTGGCGTCGGAGAAGGTCATCGACGCGGCGATCGGCGCATCGCGGTTTTCCGGGAACTCCAGCGTCGCGGCCGTGATGAAGGCCGGGCGCGGCAGGATGTGGGTGACGATGGAGAGCGCATTGATACCCGGATCGAACACGCCGAGCCCGCCCGCCTGCCAGATCCATTCCTGGTTCGGATGCCAATGGCGCACGTCTTCCTTCCAGTTCACCTGCATGGAGCGCAGCGTCGTGCCGGAGATGAAGCTTTTCGCCGCTTCAACGGCCGGCGCATAACGCGAATGCCAGCTGGCAAACAGCGACAGGCCCTTGGAGGCGGCCAGCGCCTCGAGATCGGCGACTTCCGACAGCGTCGCACCCGGCGGCTTTTCGAGGAAGACATGCTTGCCGGCCGACAGCGCCTTCTCGGCGGCTTCGTAGCGGTATTGCGGCGGCATGCAGAGCGAGACGGCCTGGACGGTGGGCACGGCCGCCAGCATCTCGTCGATCGACTTGAAATTGTCGATGCCATCGACCATGCCATGGCGGCTCGCAGCGGCGATCAGCTTGTAATCGTTGTTCTTGGCGACGGCTGGAAGATGCTGGTCGCGCACGATCTTGCCGACGCCGACGATTGCGAGATTGATCGGGGACATGTCTCCACCCTCATTTGTATGATGATTTAGCCGGTGTTTTAGCAGAACGGCCGGCGGCGGCAAGGGCGTGTTTGCATGTGTCTGTGCCTAACCTTTGTGCATCTGCCTGAAGGGCGTCTTCGTCTTTCGTCTAAGGCGGGCTCTCAGCTCGGGAAAACGGGGCTTCGGACTTGAAACGAACCCTGAAATCGGCACTCTGGCCATGCTTGGCACCAAAGCAAGAACACGCCGGGCGGGGAGGAATTATCATGAAGACGCTGCTGGTTTTCAGCCGGCTGATCGACACGATCACGGAAAATATCGGGAAGGCCGTTGGCTGGCTGATCCTGGTCGCCGTGCTCGTCAGCGCCGGAAATGCCGTCATCCGAAAGGTTTTCAACATATCGTCCAACGCCTGGCTCGAGGCGCAATGGTATCTGTTCGGCGGCGCCTTCATGCTCGCCGCCGCCTATACGCTGGCACAGAACGAGCATATCCGAATCGATGTCGTCTACGGCAAGTTCTCCCGGCGGGTGCAGCACTGGATCGATCTGCTCGGGCATCTGCTGTTCCTGATGCCCTTCGTGCTGCTGATGGTCTATTTTCTGGTGCCCTATGTGCTGATGTCCTATCGCTCGGGTGAGGGCTCTTCCAGCGCCGGCGGCCTCATCGTCTGGCCGGCCAAGGCCATCCTGCTTGCCGGCTTCGTGCTGCTTGCCGCCCAGGGCGTGTCGGAGATCATCAAGAAGCTCGCCATCATGCGCGGCGACATGGAGGATCCCACGCCCTATGTGCCGACGCATGCGCCGCTCGACACTGTAGCCGAGGAGAAGGGTGCATGATCGAGTTCATTGCCGAAAACCTCGCGCCGATCATGTTCGTATCGCTGATCGTGTTCCTGCTGCTGGGCTATCCTGTGGCATTCTCGCTCGCGGCCAATGGTCTGCTCTTTTTCATCATCGGCGTGGAACTCGCGCCGCTGTCCGATTCGATCAATCTCTCCTGGCCGCTGCTCAATGCGATGCCGGAACGGTTATGGGGGGTGATGTCGAACGACACATTGCTCGCCATCCCCTTCTTTACCTTCATGGGGATCGTGCTCGAACGCTCCGGCATGGCTGAAGACCTGCTTGACACGATCGGCCAGCTCTTCGGGCCGATCCGCGGCGGCCTTGCCTATGCGGTCATCTTCGTCGGCGCGCTGCTGGCGGCCACCACGGGCGTCGTTGCCGCCTCGGTCATCGCGATGGGCCTCATCTCGCTGCCGATCATGCTGCGCTACGGGTATGACCGGCGCGTCGCCTCGGGCGTCATCGCGGCATCCGGTACGCTCGCCCAAATCATCCCGCCGTCGCTCGTGCTGATCGTTCTCGCCGACCAGCTCGGCCGCTCGGTCGGTGATATGTATGCCGGCGCGCTCATCCCCGGCTTGGTTCTGACCGGCCTCTATATGGGCTACATCCTGCTGATGACCTTCGTGCGGCGGGATTCGATGCCGGCCCTGCCGCTGGAGGCGCGGTCGCTCGGATCCGGCGTGACGTCGCTGGCAATCGCGCTCGCCGTCGCAGCCGGCATCGCCTATGCCGCGCATGTCTATCTCTCCCCGACGCATGGCGAGAATGCCGACATCCTCGGCGCCACCGTCGGCGTCATCTTCATCTATGTCGTGGCGCTTGCCGATAAGACGATGAACATCAACATGATGTCGCGGCTTGCCCAGCAGGTCATCATCGTACTGATCCCGCCGCTGGCGCTGATCTTCCTCGTGCTCGGCACGATCTTCCTCGGCATTGCGACGCCGACCGAAGGGGGCGCGATGGGTGCCGTCGGCGCGCTCATCATGGCCGCCGCCAAGGGGCGGCTGACAATGGACGTTATCCGCTCGGCTCTGACCGCCACCACCCGCCTGTCGGCCTTCGTGCTGTTCATCCTCATCGGCGCCCGCGTGTTCTCGCTCACTTTCTACGGCGTGAACGGGCATCTTTGGGTCGAGCACCTGCTGGTCTCGCTGCCGGGTGGCGAAACGGGCTTCCTGATCGCAGTGAACCTGCTGGTCTTCTTCCTGGCGTTCTTCCTCGATTTCTTCGAACTTGCCTTCATCATCGTGCCGCTGCTCGCACCCGCTGCCGACAAGCTCGGCATCGATCTCATCTGGTTCGGTGTGCTGCTCGGCATCAACATGCAGACGAGCTTCATGCACCCGCCCTTCGGCTTCGCGCTGTTCTATCTGCGCTCTGTCGCGGCCAAGGTGCCCTATCTCGACAAGCTCACGGGCAAGCGGATGGAGCCCGTGACGACGGGGCAGATTTATTGGGGTGCCGTGCCCTTCGTCTGCATTCAGATCGTCATGGTGGGCCTGACCATCCTCTTCCCGGGCATGGTCATGCACTACAAGGGCGAAGGCAGCGGCGTCGATCCGGCGACCATCAAGATTGAGGTCCCCGGCTTCGGCACCAATGGCGGTGGTCTGACGCTGCCCGACAACGGCGGCGGCCTCGGCCTGCCGGGCGGCCTGCAGCTGCCCGCCGGCAACCCGCTGGATGGCGCCGCCGAGCAGAAGCCGGCCGAGGGTGGCCAGCAGGGCACGGAGCAGAAACCGGCCACCGACCTGTCCAGCCCGCCATCGTTCAACTGACCGGCATGGGTCGCTGAAACATCTTGAAGACCCAGGAGAACCGCCTGTAACCTCGTTGCAGGCGGTTTTTTCATATCGCTGGGAGGCCTCTGATGCGTTTTGTGAACCCCATTCCTTTCGTCCGCGATATCGCCCGCTCCCGAGCGTTCTACGAGACGAGGCTCGGTCTCAGGGTGCTGGAGGATTTCGGCAGCTTCGTGCTTTTCGAGACGGGATTTGCGATCCATGACGGGTCCGCGCTCGAAAAGACGATCTGGGGAGAAGCCTCCGCAACGGAGCAGGCTTACGGACGCAGGAACATGCTGCTCTATTTCGAGGACCAGGATATCGACGCCGCCTTCGCGCGCATCGCGCCGCATGTGGACCTGATCCACCCTGTCGAACGGCAGGCCTGGGGGCAGCGTGTGTTCCGCTTCTACGATCCTGACGGGCATGCCGTGGAAATCGGCGAGCCGCAGATCATGGGAGAAGCTGAATGATCAGACAGGCCGATCCGGGCGATGAAGCGCAGATCCGTGACTGTGCCGAGCAGGCCTATGCCCGCTATGTCGCCGTCATCGGCCGGAAGCCGGCGCCGATGGTTCGCGGTGCATCTCTACACAAACGAGAAGATGACCGACAACCTCTCCATCTATCCCCGGCTTGGTTATGTCGAGGTGGCGCGACGGCATGAGGATGGTTTCGACCGCGTGTTCTTCGAAAAGCGTCTATCCGGCCCGGCAGCCTTATCATTCGGCAAAAGAAAACCCCGGAGCAGCGATGCTCCGGGGCTGTATTTTCACCCGTGACGTCCGCTTACAGCTTGTTGCTGCGCTGCTGGATCATCATGAACGTATCGTAGTTGTATTCGGCGATCTGGGCGTTCAAATAGAACTCGCCACGGAAGGCCTTGATGGAGTCCCAGATCTTCTTGAAGGTCGGGTTCGAGGCTTCCATCTCGGCATACACCTCATTGGCGGCGTCGAAGCAGGCCGACAGGATTTCCTGGCTGAACGGGCTAAGCTTCGCGCCGGCGGCGACGAGGCGCTTGATGGCCGTCGGGTTTAGGTAGTCGTACTTCTGCAGCATGTTCGCGTCGGTCGCCTGGCAGGCCGTGCGCAGCAGCGACTGATAGGCCTTCGGCAGGCCGTCGAAAGCGGCCTTGTTGAAGAGGGCGTGAACGGTCGGGCCACCTTCCCACCAGCCGGGATAGTAATAGTAGGGCGCGACCTTGTAGAAGCCGAGCTTCTCGTCGTCATAGGGACCGACCCATTCGGCGGCGTCGATCGTGCCCTTTTCGAGCGAGGGATAGATGTCGCCGCCGGCGATCTGCTGCGGCACCACGCCGAGCTTTTCGACCACCTTGCCGGCAAAACCGCCGATGCGCATCTTCAGGCCGGACATGTCGGCAACCGTCTTGATTTCCTTGCGGAACCAGCCGCCCATCTGCACGCCGGTATTGCCGCCGGGGAAGCCGACGAGGCCCTGGGTCGCCAGGAACTCGTTGAACATGTCGATGCCGCCGCCGTGGTACTGCCAGGCGTTCATGCCGCGCGCATTGAGCGCGAAGGGCACGGCAGCACCCAGTGCCCAGACCGGGTCCTTGCCCCAGTAGTAGTAGGAAACGGTGTGGGCGGCCTCCACGGTGCCGGCCGCGGCGGCATCGGCGGCCTGCAGGCCGGGCACGATCTCGCCTGCGGCGAAGACCTGGATCTGGAAATTACCATCCGTCGCTTCGGAGACGTATTTCGACAGAACCTCGGCGCCGCCGTAGATGGTGTCGAGCGATTTCGGGAAAGACGAGGCGAGACGCCAGTTGATCTTCGGATTGCTCTGCGCGATGGCCGGCGATGCCAGCACGGTGGCGGCCGCACCGCCCACGCCCGCGACACCGGCTTTCTTGATGAATGAACGACGATCCATAGTTTCCTCCCAATGGCGGGCGGATGTTTTCATCCACCCTCGTGTCATCAGGGCGGAGCTAACCATGTCGGCGAGGGGGTTTCAAGCCAAGGTGGCAAAGAACGCGGAACGGGCCCGCTACGACTTTCGTCGTAGACGGGGCATCCGGCTATCTGCCTGTTTTTTGAGCGTTTCTTGAAAAGACGTAGCCGGGATTACCCGGCCATCGCCTCCTCATATTCTGCCGAAAGCTCCAGCCACTGCTCTTCGGCGTCGTTCAGCTTGTCGACGGCCATGGAGCGCAGTTTTGCCTTCTCCGCGGCCTTGGCCGGGCTCTTTTCGTAGAGCGTCGGGTCCGCAAGTTCCGCATCAAGAAGCTGAATCTGCTTGTGCAGTTTCGCCGTCAGCGATTCGATTTCATTGATCTTTTTCTTGAGCGGCGCGAACTGCGCGCGGCGGTCGGCATTCGCCTTGCGCTGGTCGGCCTTGTTGGCCGTGTCGCCGGTGGAGGCCGCCTTGTCCTTGTCGTCCTTCCTCGGCGACTGGACGATGAGGCTGCGATATTCCTCCATGTCGCCGTCGAAGGTCTTCACGGTGCCGTTGTTGACCAGCCACAGCCTGTCGACGGTCGCCTCGATGAGGTGGCGGTCGTGCGAGATCAGGATGACGGCGCCTTCATAATCGTTCAGCGCCTCGATCAGAGCGCGGCGGCTGTCGATGTCGAGATGGTTCGTCGGTTCGTCGAGGATCAGCAGGTTCGGCGCATCGAAAGCGGCAAGGCCCATCAGCAGGCGGGCCTTCTCGCCGCCGGAAAGGTCCTTGGCAGGCGTGGCCATCTTTTCCGTGGCAAGGCCCATCTGGGCCACGCGGGCCCGTACCTTGGCCTCCGGCGCTTCCGGCATCAGCCGGCGCACATGTTCGACGGGCGACTGGTCGGGAATGAGGTCGTCCAGCTGGTGCTGGGCGAAGAAACCGATCTTTAGGCCCGGCGCGCGCTTGACCACGCCCGCCTCGGCCTCCAGCCGCCCCGAGATGAACTTCGCGAAGGTCGACTTGCCGTTGCCGTTCGAGCCGAGCAGCGCGATGCGATCGTCATTGTCGATGCGCAGGTTGATCTGCTTGAGGATGGGTTTGCCCGGTGCATAGCCCACCGCGCCGCCCTCGATGGCGATGATCGGCGAGGCCGGCTGCTTTTCCGGCTCGGGGAAGGTGATCGGCTGCACATGCGTCTCTATGACGGCCGCGACCGTTCCCATGCGCTCCAGCGCCTTGACGCGGCTCTGCGCCTGCTTGGCCTTGGTGGCCTTGGCCTTGAAGCGATCGATGAAGCTTTGCAGATGTTTTCGCGCGGCGTCGTTCTTCGCCTTCGCCTTCATCTGCAATTCGTCGTTCTCGGCCTTCTGGCGCTCGAACTGGTCGTAGGAGCCGCGATAGAAGGTCAGCTTCTGCTGGTCGAGATGCACGATGGCGTTGACGGCGGTGTTCAGCAGGTCGCGGTCGTGGCTGATGATGATGACAGTGTGCGGGTAGCGCCGCACATAGTCTTCCAGCCAGAGCGTGCCTTCGAGGTCGAGATAGTTGGTCGGTTCGTCGAGCAAAAGCAGGTCCGGCTCGGAAAACAGCACCGCCGCCAGCGCCACGCGCATGCGCCAGCCGCCGGAAAAGCTTTTGGCCGGGCGAAGCTGTGCCTCGTGATCGAAGCCGAGACCGGCCAGGATGCTGGCCGCGCGCGATTCCGCCGAATGCGCACCGATATCGGTGAGCCGCGTCTGGATTTCGGCGATGCGGTGCGGATCCGTTGCCGTCTCCGCTTCCTTCAGAAGGCTCGCGCGCTCCTTGTCGGCGGAAAGCACGATCTCGATCAGCGATTCGTCCGTCCCCGGTGCTTCCTGCGCCACCTGGCCGATGCGCGCGTTCTTCGGCATCGTGACAGTACCGGCCTCGGAAGCGAGCTGGCCGGTGATGATGCGAAACAGCGTCGACTTGCCGGTGCCGTTGCGCCCGACAAGACCGACCTTCACGCCGCTCGGCAGCGAAAGGGACGCGTTATCAATGAGGAGACGCCCGGCAATGCGGGCGGTGAGGCCGGAAATCGTGATCATGCCGGCTCTATAGAGCAATTCCCGCGAAAGTGCGAAGCGGTTTTGTGTTCGGAATGCGATGGAAGGAGACATTGCGGACATGGCAAAACTGTCTATTGAATCTGAAGGCCGCTGAGGTTTCCAAAGTCAGCAGATTTATCCATTGGAGGTGGAGTGCGGATGCTTGAAGGGCGAAATTGGACAGGTGAAAATGGAGCAACCTCAGACGATTTGGCTCGATTGCGCTTAGCAGCACCGGAAAATCTGCCTCAACGTTATTTGGATTTGCTCGCATTTAGTGATGGGGGAGAAGGGCCACTTCCGGTGAGCCCTTACAATTTTTGCTTAGATTCGGTCACGACAGTCACGGCGACGATTGCGAGCTCGAACCACGGTCAGGCGGACCTGGATGGTTTTCTCATTATCGGAGGGGACGGCGGTGGGGAATACATTGCCTTCGATCTTCGCAGTGGACGACCTTGGCCCGTTGTTTCGATCGACATGGTGGCTGGAGGCGATAGCGCCGCGCTAATCGCGGCTGACTTCAACGCATTCCTTGATCAGATCGGGCGCGAGTGAAGCCCCTCGGGATATCTGTAATGGGTCAAGAGCGGAAAACAATGCATGCCGCTTTCAACCCGCCGCACCCGCCCGATAACCACGCGCCACCCGATCCGCTACCTCGGCGGAATAGATGCGAAGCGCGATGCCGGTGTCGGCGGCGTAGGTGAGGGCCTGGTCGGCCTGGTCGTAGAGCATGGCGGGGGCGTCGGCCGAATCGGTCATCGAGACGCCGGCAATCAGTGTCAGGAAGCCGGCGGGAAGCTCGCGGTCCAGGAAGGGGAAGGGCTTTTCGGCAACGTGGGCAGCAATGCGGCGCGCGATGGTGACAGCGATCTCGCGGCTGACATCGGGCAGAAGCAGGCAGAACAGATCCGGCCCGGTGCGGGCGACGAAATCGTCCTTCTTGACCGAGCGGCGGAAGATGGAGGCAAGCCGCTTCAGCGTCTTTTCCGCAGCGCCTGCCGGATGGGTCTCGGCGAACTCCTTGAGCTGCTCGACACGGAATAGCAGGAGGGCGGCGGTGCCGTCCTCGGCTTCGGTCTGGAAGAACGTCTTCAACCGGCCAAGCAGCGCGGCATGGTTTGCAAGACCCGTCACCGGATCATGCGTCAGCGCCTCGCGGCTGAAGGCAAGGCCGGAGCGCAGGCCGTCGAGATGGGCCTGAAGATCGCCGATCCGTTCGGTGGAGCTGCGGTCGTGGCCCAGAAGGTCGCGCATGATGGACAGCAGGCGCACTGTATCGGTCGCGAAATCCGAAATGCCGAGCACCGGATCCTTGCGCATGCGGGCGGAAATTTCTTCCAGTTCCTGCATGGAGGCGGCGCGCTGTCGGCGGTTGGCTTCGGATGTCTCGGCGATTTCGGTCAGTAGGCGCACGGCTTCCCCCGCGGCCTGGCCGGCGGCAAGCACATTGTGGCTCGGCAGGGAATGGCGTAGCGCGATCGCATCGAGCGCGGTCTGATCCGGCGTCTTGCCAAGTGCGGCGATCTCGCGCGCCACGCCGGCATTGCCGTTCAGGGCTTCGAAGATCAGCTCATAGTTTCGCGGCAGCCCGGCAATGCCGAGATTGGCCATGACATGGGCGATGCGCGCCATGATCGGCGGAGCGGTGGACGCGGTGTCCTTCGAAGCGGGGGCGGCCTTGCTGCTCATGATACGCCATCGGATAGGCGCAGCGGAATTCGTCTGCGCTCAAGGAGGATCGGTTGGCGTAACTATCGGATTGTGCGGTTAATTTTACGTTCGCTGAAGGAGAATTCGCGCCGAAATAACAAGGCGCGGTTGCGT
>NZ_JBLZPH010000147.1:31759-44916 GCF_049199205.1 Shinella sp. M31
CCGCCGATGTCATGCGAGATGCCGTGTCAGCGCGAAGGAGCGCATGAGCTGGCCGATGACGGAAGGTCGCTGCCGGGTTGCGGCAGTTCGGGTTGCGCGGGCTTGCTGCTGCAGGTCACGCATCGCGGCTGCATAACCTTCGGCGCGCGCCTGCTCCAGTGCCACGTCGAAGGTCTTTTCGATCACCGGATAGCATTCTTCCGGCAGGTAGGCGTTCGGGGCATCGGTGCCGTAGACGCGTGCCATCTTGCACAGCGTGCTGCCGAGCAGGGCTGCCCATTCCTCGTTGCTTCTTGCCATCTTTCATCCCTCTCTCAGGTGAAGCCCGCCGTTCGGCGTTGCCTCCAATGACAGCGACTATTTCACCGTCCGTTGCCGCTGACTGTCACCTGGGTGACAGCCGGACAGTCTTCCAAGCCGACGCCATCAGGTCCAATAGCGTAGGACTGTTTCACGACTATTGCAGGAAAATGACAGTCTGCTCAACTTCCATTGTGCAAAAAAGCAGACCCTTCCGTGCGCACGAAATAGATCATGTCCAGCGTCAGGCTCGGCCCGCCCAGCGCCGTCAGCAGCCCGTGGCATTGTCCGCGATGGTGGGTCTGGTGGTTGAAGACGTGGGTGAGGGCGGGGCCGAGCGGGTGGGTGACGGGGGTCGGATTCGTCACGGGCGTGTAGGTGAAGTCGCTTGCGATCTGCGCCTCGCTGAGCCTGTCGATATAGGCGGCAAGGCGCGCGTCTTCCACCTGGCGGGCGGTCCAGAGACCGGCAAAGTCGTCGTGGAGGATCGTGTCGAGGCTGGTCGGGGCTTCGCCCGTGCCGGTAAAGCGCTTGAGCCAGATGCGGTCGGCGCACAGGATATGATTCAAGGTGCCGTGCAGCGAGCCGAAGAAGGCACCGAGGTTCTTGCGGTAGGCGTCGTCATCGAGCGTGCCGACGGCCTCGTAGAGGGTGCGGTTTGCCCAGGCATTGTAGGCGGCGAACATGCGGTAGTGATCGAGCATCGGTATCTCCGTGATTTGGTCGAAACTATAGCGGATGCACATATCGGCGGCGCTGATGCCATCCATGAAATTATCTGATTTGCGCTCATGGCCGGCCTGCGCTCCAATGCCGCCGAACCAGAACGAGGATGTCATGACCCGATTGCTCTATGCGCTGGCCGGCGCCGACAAGGACCGCCAGTTTTCACCCCATGTCTGGAAGACCGTGATGTCGCTCGCCCATAAGGGCCTCGACCATGACACGGTGCCGGTGGGCTTTACCGAAATCCCCGGCATCGAGAACGGTAGTACGGCGACGGTGCCATTGCTGCGGGATGGCGACAGGCTGGTCGGCGACAGTTTCGCCATCGCGCTCTACCTCGACGAGGCCTATCCCGACCGTCCCTCGCTGTTCGGCGGCGCGGGCGGCCAGGCGATGGCGCGCTTCATCGAGAACTGGTCGCAATCCACCCTGCATATGGCGATCACCCGCATCGCCATTCTCGACATTCACAACCTGCTCGGCGAGGCCGACCGGGCCTATTTCCGGCGCAGCCGCGAGGCGCGCCTCGGCGCGTCGCTCGAGGATGTCGCAGCGGCCGGCAAGGCGGACGTCGAGGACTTTGCCAGGAAATTGCAGCCGCTGCGCACCATGCTGAAGATCCAGCCTTTCATCGGCGGCGAAGGCCCGCTCTTCCCGGACTATATCGTCTTCGGCGCGCTGCAATGGCTGCGCACGACGGCCGGCACCAAGGTGCTGGAGGAGGACGATCCGGTCGCGCTGTGGTTTGCCCGATGCCTCGATCTCCATGGCGGCGTCGGCCGGCGTGTGACGGCGGCGTGAAAGTTTGACCTTGCTCGCGCCAAAAGCCGCGCCCCCCTTGTTTTGCGGGGCGTTGGCGGCTATTGAACCGCCACTTTCACCGGAAAACCAAAGGGAAACGGGAAAATGGCGATTGAACGCACCTTTTCGATGATCAAGCCGGACGCGACGAAGCGCAACCTGACCGGCGCCATCACCAAGATGCTGGAAGATGCGGGCCTGCGCGTCGTTGCTTCCAAGCGCGTCTGGATGAGCAAGCGCGAAGCCGAAGGCTTCTACGCCGTGCACAAGGAACGCCCCTTCTTCGGCGAACTGGTTGAAGGCATGACCTCCGGCCCGACGATCGTCCAGGTTCTCGAAGGCGAGAACGCGATCCTCAAGAACCGCGAAATCATGGGCGCCACCAACCCGGCCAATGCCGACGAAGGCACGATCCGCAAGACGCACGCCCTGTCGATCGGCGAAAACTCGGTTCACGGCTCCGACGCCCCGGAAACCGCTGCCCAGGAAATCAAGTACTGGTTCTCCGACACCGAAATCGTCGGCTGAATCAATCTGTCCGGCCGAGGCCGTACAGCTTTGATATGATTGGGAAACCGGGGCCGAAAGGCTCCGGTTTCTTCATTTCCGGACGTCGAATTTGAAGATCGGCTGCCCTGCCAGCGTCAGCGCTTCGGCCGGGTGGGACAGCACGCTGGCGCAGGTCCGGTCGAGCCGCATCGCGAAATCCGTCGCAAGTGCCAGCTTCAATTCCGGCGGTTCGACCGCCAGCACGAAATCGGCGAGGCGGGCCGGATCGCCCGCCGCAAACAGCAGTTCCGCCACGATGGGGGCTTTTGTCTCGTCCTTCGCGAAAGAGGCCGGCGGCGAGGATTTGATCGATGCCGCAAGCTCCGTCCACAGCGGCCATTTGCCCTGGAATTTTGCGCTGATGTCCTTGGGCATCTCGGGCAAATCGGCGCTCTTGCCGGTGAGGTAGGGCGTAAGCGTATCGATGGCAATCACCCGGTCGATCACGTCGCGGACCGAAACGTCGCCGACGGCGCGCATATGGACGTCGATGCTTTCGAGCGTGCTGTCGACCACGGCCGGGTTGGACTCGTTTTCCCGCAGGACCCTGTAAGCCGTGAGCCAGGCCGTATCGAGCAGGCCGTCGGGCTTGATGTGTCCCGCCGCGATTTCGGCCAGCACGGCCTGCGCCGCCTTCTCGGCGGGCGCGATACTGCCTGTCTGGTTCAGATAGGTCATCAGGAAATCGCGCTCCGGCTCCTGCGCCGCCGCAACCGTTACCGTGTGAAGGCTCTTCTGCCCGGCCTGCGTCTCGACATCCGGCAGCGGGATGCGCGGCAGGGCTGGTCTTCCGACCAGAGCCGGCGCCCAGCTCCACATGCGGGTCAGGTCCGGGATCATGGACTGGTCGGCGAAGCCGGCGACGAAGACCGGCCAGGCATTTGCATCACGCTGGCTGGCGGCAAGGCCCGCCTGCACGAAAAACAGCCTGTGGCGGCCCGCCGATGCGGCGAGCTTGGCCTTCTCCGCGTCCGGCCAGTCGACGATGGCGGGCACGATGCTTCCAAGGAGGGACGTCTGTCGTGCAGGCGGCAGGCCGGCGATGGCGGCGAACAGCTTTTCGCCGTCTCCCGCCTGGAGGATCGCCCGCAAGGTAGAGATCAGGCCATTGAGCTGTACGGGATCGCTCACCTTGAGCGCATCATAGCCGCCCCGCGCCGCATCGATGGCGCCGGCAAGGTCGATAGCCTCGCGCACGCCGGCATCGCGCAGCCCATGGGCAAGGCCGGCGGCATCCTCCATGGAAAGCTTGCCGTAGCGGATCTTCAGATAGGCGGCCTCCGCGCCGAAACCGCGTGCCCTCAGACGCGGCAGCTTGTCCCGGCCCGTCAGGACCGCATCCGAAAGGGCGAGGATGGCGCTTTGTCCCTTGCAGGCGGCCGGTTCCTCGGCCTGGGCCGCGGCGGAAAACATCGTGAAACCGAGCACCAAGGCAGGCAGGAACCGCATGCGACCATCCTCCCGAAAACCGTTTCAGGCGGGACGCATAAGAGGACGCGAATATTCGCTTAGGCGGCGCATTTTGCCGTTTCGAAATGCGCCGGCGCCTTGCCGTCCTTGAAAACCTCGGGGTTCTTGTCATAGGCCGGGCCGACGACCAGCGCCTTTTCGGGCAGGATGCTCTGGTCGAGATCGGACGTCACCTGGGTTTCCAGCGCCTGCAACGTGTCGCCATCCGGGCCGAGAAGCGAAATCGCAACCTTGTAGGGCTGGTTCTTCTTCACGCAGGTCACATCAGGGCTTTCCAGCACCACGCGCGGCAGGTTGGGGAAGATCTTGCGCTCCAGCGTCAGCGGCGCCCCGCCGGCCGGGTTTTCGAATTCGGCCTTCACGATGGAGCCTTCGGGCAGCGGCTCAGTCTGCTCCAGCGTCACCATGTAGGTCGCATAGGCGAGGCGATAGTTGAAGACGAACATCTTGCCGGTGAGCTTCAGCGGGTCCGGGCCGGTCTCGCGCTGGCAGGCGGCCAGTAGCGGGGCAAGCAGAAGCGCAAATGCGATGAGAAGGGCTCTCGTCATGGCTGGGTCTCCTCGCGGTTGCGGCGATAGTGGCGGCTGGCCTTCACGCGGTTGCCGCAGACGGCCATGTCGCACCAGGCGCGCGAGCGGTTGCGGCTGCGGTCGAGAAACAGCCAGTTGCAGTTCGGGCAGATTTTCAGCCGCTCCGGCTCCGGCCGCGACAGCAGCATCAGCGCGGAATGGGCCGTGGCGGTGTCGAGTGCCCGCGGCCGCTCGCCCGATAGCCTGAGCGTCGCGGAAATGGCGTCGAGCAGATCGGCCAGCAGCGCCGGCCTTGTCTCGCCAAGCGCTTCGGCCCGAAAATGCCGGTCGATCGCCTCGCGCAGCCGCACCAGTCCGGCGCGCGCCTGTTCCTCCACGGGTTCCAGCGGCCCCAAAACCGTCCGTTCCCCGCCGTGCCGGTTCGCACCGGCCGGAAAGGCGTCCATCGTGGCGGCATCGGCAAAACGGTCGATGCGGCGCGTGGGATCGTTGCGCAGCACGACGGAGTTCGCAACATCGAGCGCGAGTGCGCCACCGGAAAAACGATGCGGGGTCCAGGAAAAGGTCATGCCACATTCTAACTGGTAAAATCCATTTTGCCAGTTATATTTGGGCCGGTAAACCCGGAACCGCCATGGCCTATTTTCTCCAGCAGATCGCCAATGCCGTGCCTGTCGCCGCCCTCTATGCGGCGCTCGCCTTCGGTTATTCCATCGCCTTTGCGGTGACGCGCCGGGCGGATATCGGCTACGGCGCGCTGTTTGCCTTTTCCGCCCAGATGTTCGTGCTGTTTTCCGGTTACGGCTGGAGCCATCTCTGGCTGGTGCTGCCTGCAGCGCTGGGCTTCGGGACGGGCATGGCGCTGCTCTACAGCGTCGGCGCGGGGCTCTTGGTGGGGCGCCATGTCATGCGCCCGCTCGCCTTTTCCTCCGACAATACGGTGGTGGTCGCCGCGCTCGGCGTCGTGCTGGTGCTGATGGAGACGGCGCGGCTGGCTTCCGATACCCGCAGCCTCTGGCTGCCGCCCTTCCTCAATGCGCGCATCGTCTTCTGGAACGACCCCGCCTTTCCCGTCGTGCTGACGGTCATCCAGCTCGTCAACACTGCCGCCATGCTCGCCATCGTCGCCGTCGGTTACGTTGTTCTGTCACACTCTGCCTGGGGCCGGCGCTGGCGGGCGGTGTCGGAGGACCGGCAGGCGGCGGAGCTCTGCGGCGTCGATACGGCGGGGGTCTATCTCTCTGCTTATGCCGTGGCCGCGCTCATCGCCAGCCTCACTGGCATCCTCGCCGTTTCCTATTACGGCAACATGGATTTCGGCGCGGGGCTGGTCTTCGGCGTCAAGGTGCTGTTCATCGCCGCCATCGGCGGGGCGGGGGCGCCGCTTCTCTCCGCGCTCGGCGGCGCGGCCATGGGCCTCGCCGAGACGCTGTGGAGCGCCTATGGCGATTTCCTGTGGCGGGATCTGGTGATCTTTTCCGCGCTGGTCCTGCTTCTGGTGATTTTCCGCCGTGAGAGACCGGTGCCTTAAGCCCATTTTTCCCGTGCCCGGTCGTCGCTCTCCTTGGCATCGACCCAGCCGCCTTCGGAACCGTCGGCAAAATGCTCCTTCTTCCAGAAGGGGGCAGAGGTCTTCAGGTAGTCCATGACGAAGGATGCGCCGTCGAAGGCGGCGTGGCGGTGGGGCGCGGCGGCTACAACGAGCACGATATTGGCGCCCGGCGCGATCTTTCCGACGCGGTGGATGGCGGTGACGCCGAGCAGCGAGAAACGCTCGATGGCGATCCGGCAGATGCGGCCGATCTCGGCCTCGGCCATGCCGGGATAGTGTTCTAGCTCCAGGGCGGCGAGGCGGCCGCCCTCATCGCGGCAGAGGCCGACGAAGCTGACGACGGCGCCGGCATCCGCCCGGCCCTCGGTGAGGCGGGCAGCCTCGGCCTCGGCGTCGAAATCATCCTTTTGGACGCGCACGGTGACCGGAGCCGAAACGCCGCCGGCCACGGTTCAGCCCCCCGTCATCGGCGGAAAAAGGGCGATCTCACGCGCACCGGTGATCGGCTCGTCGTGCTCGACATGCTCCTGGTTGATAGCGATGCGGATCACCTTCTCATGCTCGAGCGCATGGGCATATTCGTCGCCGAGCGACTTCAGGTGGCGCAGCAGATCGGTGCCGGTCCTGACGTCGGCGGGAAGATCGATGTCCTCCTCACCCTTGCCGATCCGTTCGCGCACCCAGGCGAAATAGACGAGCTTCGTCATCTCAATCGTCCACGATGTGCTTCAGGCCGGCGCGGAAATAGTCGTAGCCGGTATACATGGTGATGAGGGCTGCGATCCAAAGCAGGGTGATGCCGATCTCGGTCGTGTAAGGCAGGATCTTCTCCCCGGCCGGGCCGGCGAGCAGGAAGCCGATGGCCAGCATCTGGATCGTCGTCTTCCACTTGGCGATGCGCGTCACGGGCACGCTGACCTTGAGGTCCGCGAGATATTCACGCAGGCCCGAGACGAGCATTTCGCGGCACAGAATGATGATCGCCGCCCAGATCGTCCAGCCGGCAATGGTGCCGTCGGCGGCCATCAGCAGCAGCACGGAGGCGACCAGCAGCTTGTCGGCGATCGGGTCCAGCATGCGGCCGATATTCGACGTCTGGTTCCAGATACGGGCGAGATAGCCGTCGAGATAATCGGTGATCGAGGCGGCGGCAAACAGCCAGAAGGCCGTCCAGCGCGCGAAATCCGACGATTCGAGCCGCCCTTCCACGAAAAAGCAGAGCACGATCAACGGTACGGCCACGATGCGGGCGTAGGTGAGCAGGTTCGGGATATTGTATGCGCGGGAAGCCATGGAATCTTAAATCTCGATCAGTTTGGGCTAGATGAGGTCTTTGTGACACCGCCGTCAACCTTTGTTTCCGGCAATTCTTGGCGATTTTACGGTACTCGGCTGAATTGCGGGCAATTGTCGAGGTAGGCGTCGATTGGCCGCGCACTCATACCGGTTTCAAGGCCGCCGATTGTCTTCTTGAAAGCCGTTTCCTTGAAGTGATTCCTTGCCCCGGTCCGACGACTAATCATTAAAAATGTTGGCGCCTAAAAGGCGCCTTTTTGCCGGTTGGGCGAAGGCAAGCTGTCTGCGGTATCTCCGCAAGAGTCTGTTGCGCAAGGATTGTTTCACGAAGCCTCTTGATTGCTGGGAACGCGTTATAGTATTGATTTATCCGCCGTTACTCGACAAAAGGTTGCACTTCCATATGGCCATTTTCACAATTGCGCCCGATGAGACATTCGCCGAAATCCCAGGTGGCAGATATGATGTAATCACGGCGCTTGCGAAGGGGGAGGGGATCAAGGATCTCTGGCTGCAGGGCGATGTTGTCGTCTCCGAGCTTATTCTCAATGCGGCCACGCGAATTCAAGGGTTTTACCTGCAGAAATACCATTTGTCCGGAACGTCAGGGAATGACAATTTCGATCTTACGGGACTTCAGGATTTTGATAGATCCTCGCACGTCATCAAGCTTGGGGCGGGCAACGACACGTTTCGGGGAGGGCAACCTCAATCATGGGTCGATGGCGGCACCGGCAACGACACGCTGTATGGGGGGAGATTTAGTGACAAGCTTCTCGGTGGAGAGGGGAACGATGTTATTCATGGCGGTGGCGGTTACGATGCAGTGACCGGTGGCGCTGGGGGCGATCTTTTCGTAACTTCACAACGTAGTGAGGTTAGTTATTTTCTCGAAGATATCACAATCAACGATTTCACGCCGGGCGTCGATAAGATTGATGTCTCGGGCTATGGCATAGCGAGTTTCAGTCAACTCCAACTCATCCTGAGCCAACCGTCCGGCAGTACGTCTTTCAGGGCGACCTTTAATGACAATGTTTACGCCGTGATGCTGAAAGGCGTGCATAAGTCGGCGCTAAGTGCAGGCGATTTCATTTTCTATACCGGCAACGCCCGTGAAATCCTAGGAACGAAGCTCGGCGATCGGCTGTTTGCGACCAACAACGGCTCGATCCTCGAGGGCGGCTTAGGGGTTAACGAGCTTATCGGCGGTATCGGCGCCGATACATTCGTAACGGCCGAGCGCATCAACAATCTCCAGAGCGGCAGCGAAGACACGATCAGGGGCTTCGAAACCGGCAAGGATCGCATTGATGTCAGGAGCTACGGCGTCTCCAGCTTTAGTCAGCTTTTGAATATTCTTGAAGTGGACAACTACGGTGACGCTTCATTTGAAACGCGGTTCGGAGGTGCGTCGCACAGTGTCACCCTGCAAGGCATAGCGATCAGAGCCCTCGACGCCAACGATTTCGTCTTCTTCACCGGTAGGGCTGCAACGGTTGCCGGAACGCAGGGAGAAGATACCTTGTTTGCAAGCGCATACGGTTCAACGGTGTATGGAAAGGCCGCGGACGATACGATCTTCGGGAGCCGGCGTGATGACGTACTACACGGCGGATCAGGTGCGGATGAACTCTATGGTGCAAACGGAGACGATGTGCTCTCGGGCGACGGAGGGCCGGACAAAGCCTATGGAGGTGGAGGTGATGACACTTATATCGTCAGCAGCAAATACGACTATACTTTTGAGCAGGCAAACGAGGGGAACGACTCCGTCCTATCGTCTTACGCTGGCTTGACAGAGCTTTTCGACAACCTCGAAAATCTGATTTTGACAGGGACCGCTGACAGCAAGGGGACCGGCAACAAGCTCTCCAACATCATTGTCGGCAATGGCGGAGACAATGTTCTGAAAGGCAAAGAGGGGGCCGACAAGATTACCGGCGCCCTGGGCGCCGATGACCTCTATGGCGGCACCGGCAAGGACACCTTTGTCTTCACGTCGCTAAAAGACTCGACCGTCGCCGCTTCTGGTCGTGACACCATCTTTGATTTTTCGCAGACGCAAGGCGACCGCATCGATCTTTCCGGCGTCGATGCGATATCTGCAACCTCGAAGAACGACGCTTTCGCTTTCATCGGTTCCAAGGGTTTCTCGGGCAAGGCCGGTGAATTGCGCTTCGACAAGAAAGCGGCCGGGACCTATGTTTATGGCGATGTGGACGGTAACGGGAAGGCCGACTTCGCTATAGAACTCGGCTCTGCGATCGCACTGCTAAAGGGCGACTTCATTCTTTAGGGATGGCCTGCTGTATGCCGAGGCTCGCGAAACAGGGCGCTGGAGAGCTTCAGCGCCCTGTTTCCTTGAGCTAAGGTTTTCAACCCGCTGCATCGTCATGAAAATGGTTGTAAACGATCCGCGCGACGCTCTCGGAAATGCCCGATACGGCCATGAGGTCCACCATGGCAGCGCGGGAGACGGCCTTGGCGGTGCCGAAATGCTGGAGGAGGGCGCGCTTGCGCGTCGGGCCGATGCCGCCGATCTCGTCGAGCGGGTTTTTGACCATCTCCTTCTTGCGCCTTGCCCGGTGCGAGCCGATCGCGAAGCGGTGCGCCTCGTCGCGCAGACGCTGCACAAAATAGAGCACGGGATCGCGCGGGGGCAGCGAGAAGTCGGGAATGCCGCGCATGAAGAAGCGCTCGCGCCCGGCCTCGCGGTCGGCGCCCTTGGCGACGCCGATGGCAACGACCTGGTCGGTGATGCCGAGCTCCTCAAGGATCGCGCGCACCGCCGTCATCTGGCCCTGGCCGCCGTCGATGAGGATAACGTCGGGCCAGGCCGGGAAGGGCTGGTCGGCGGCGTCCGTGCTCTGGTCGGCCGTGCGGTTCGGCAGGCCCTCTTCCTTCATCAGGCGGGAGAAGCGCCGGGTCATCACTTCCTTCATCATGCCGAAGTCGTCGCCGGGCGTGATGTCCGTCGATTTGATGTTGAACTTGCGGTACTGGCTCTTCACGAAGCCTTCCGGCCCCGCCACCACCATGCCGCCGACGGCATTTGTGCCCATGATGTGCGAGTTGTCGTAGATCTCGATGCGGCGCGGCACGGTGGGCAACTTGAAGGTCGCGGCAAAGCCCTCCAGCAGGCGCGATTGCGATGCGGTTTCCGCCAGCTTGCGGCCATGCGCCTCGCGGGCATTGGCGACCACGTGGTCGACGAGATCTTTCTTCTCGCCGCGCTGCGGCACCGAAATCGTCACCTTGTAGTTCGAGCGCTCGGAGAGCGCCTCCGCCAGAAGATCGATCTCCTCCACCATCTCCGACAAGAGGATTTGCCGGGGGCAGGGCTTGTCGTCGTAGAACTGCGCGAGGAAGGCGTTGAGCACCTCCGCGCCGGAAAGCTGCGGATCGGCCTTCGGGAAATAGGCGCGGTTGCCCCAGTTCTGCCCGGTGCGGAAGAAGAACACCTGGATGCAGGAAATGCCGCCCTCGTGGTGGATGGCAAAGATATCGGCCTCTTCCACGCCGGCCGGGTTGATACCCTGATGGCTCTGGACATGGGAAAGCGCCGCCAGCCGGTCGCGATAGACGGCGGCGCGCTCGAAATCGAGGTCTTCGGCCGCGGCATTCATCGCCTCGGCCATATGCGCCTTCACCTTCTGGCTTTTTCCCGAGAGAAAGTCCTTCGCCTCCTGCACCAGTTCGGCATAGTCGGCGTCACGGATCTCGTGGGTGCAGGGGCCGGAACAGCGCTTGATCTGGTAGAGCAGGCAGGGGCGCGTGCGGCTTTCGAAAACGCTGTCGGTACAGGTGCGCAACAGGAAGGCGCGTTGCAGCGAGTTGATGGTGCGGCCAACGGCGCCGGCCGAGGCGAAGGGGCCGAAATAATCACCCTTGCGGCTGCGCGCGCCACGATGCTTGAAGATCGCCGGCGCGCGGGTGTCGCCGGTCAGCAGGATATAGGGGAACGACTTGTCGTCGCGCAGAAGCACGTTGAAGCGCGGGCGCAGGCGCTTGATCAGGTTGGCCTCGAGCAACAGCGCCTCGGTTTCCGTGCGCGTCGTCACGAATTCCATGTTCGCCGTCTGGCGCACCATCTGGGTAAGACGGTTGGAATGCACGCGGCCCTGGGCGTAGTTCGAGACGCGCTTCTTGAGGCTGCGCGCCTTGCCGACATAGAGCACGTCACCATCGGCATTGAACATGCGATAGACGCCGGGACTGTTGGGCAGGCGGTTGACGAAATGCTGGATCAGATCAGCGCCGGTGACGCCCTCGGGCAGGTCGCCGCCTTCGTTCCAGTCGATGCCGGGTGTTGCGACGGCGGGCGCGCTGCTGCCCGTCGCCGGGCTTTCCTGCAGCTCGTCGTCCTCGTCCGTCTCGTTTTCGTCGTAGAGGATGCCGCCATCCTCCACCTTCCGGCCGTTCATTCCGCTATTCCCCTGACATCGGGTGTTTCCCAGGCGAGATGCTGCCCGCCATCGAGCGCTATCATTTGCCCCGTTATGGACGGCGTGTCGAACAAAAAGCGAACTGTGCGGCCGAATTCCTCGAGATCGGGGGCGCGGCGCAGGATCAGACCGGAGACCTGCGCCTGGAAATCGGCGTCGTCCTGCCGCTCGTTCGGCAGGGAGGGGCCGGGGCCGATGGCATTGACGCGCACGCGCGGCGCAAAGCTTTGCGCCATGGTGCGCGTCGCCATCCAAAGGGCGGATTTGGAGAGCGTGTAGGAATAATAGCGCGGCGTCGGGTTCCAGACGCGCTGGTCGACGATATTGACGATGGAGCCGGCCGCATCGTCCGGCAATTGCCGCACGAAGTCGCGCGCCAGGATCGACGGTGCCTTCACATGCACGGCGAAATGCCGGTCCCACAAATCATCGTCGAAGGCGGTGACCGTATCCGGCTTGAACAGCGAGGCATTGTTGACGAGGAGGTTCAGCGGGCCGAGGGCTGAGGCTGCCTTGTCGACAAGCTTTGCCGTCGCGGCGCCGTCGGCTAGGTCGCATTGCACCACGAACGCCGTCTGGCCGCGTTCCCGAAGGGCGGTTGCTAATGCCTCCGCCTCATCGACGGCCGTGTTTGCATGGATGGCGACGGCAAAGCCGTGTGCGGCGAGATCCTCCACGATGGCCTTGCCGATGCGTTTTGCGCCGCCCGTCACAAGGGCCGTTTTCGTGGGTTTGTTCAAGAACTGTCCGTCCTGCCGATTCATTTGATTAACCGGCCCAAGATATAGACATCCCAGCGCAGGCTTAAACTCCCCATGACAATTGGTTGCGGAAAAATTAACCGCAAAAGGCACTTCAAAGTAATTTGAAGTATATTTTACCGTTTTCTTCGGTTGTTGAAATTATGGTTAATGATTTACCTGGTGCCTAAAAGTCACATCCAAATTGTGCCATGGCTGTGCCACAATGATTTCACATTTTGGCTCTTTCATTTCCTCAATCTTTATTCAATTTCCCCTCAACCGGGCGGGACTGAATTGGAAATGACGACGCCCGACAGCCTCCCAAGAGAGGGCGTCGTTTAGTAAAGGAGAATATCATGCGTACACTCATCGCCACCCTCATCGCTTCCACCGTTTCGATGGTTGCTTTCCAGGCTGCTCACGCAGCTGACGCCATCGACGAAGTTCCGCAGGCTCCGGCCTCGGAATATGTCGAGCCGGTCGCCTCGGGCAACTGGGCCGGCGCTTACGCCGGTGGTACTGCCAGCTGGCAGCGCGGTGACTTCCAGCGCCAGGGCGACGCCAAGGCCAACGGCATGGGCGGCGGCATCTACGGCGGCTACAACATGCAGAACGGCCAGCTGGTTTACGGCGGCGAAGCCGACCTGAACTACTCGGGCGTCGATTCCAAGCACAACGGCCTGACCGCCAAGCAGGGCATCAACGGCTCGATCCGTGGCCGCGTCGGCGTGGACCTGAACCC
>NZ_JBLZPH010000148.1:0-30268 GCF_049199205.1 Shinella sp. M31
AAAGCTAAGCGGGAACCGATAATAGAGCCATACGGCATGGGCAATGATCTCAGCGGGAAAGCGGTGGCGTCTGAAGTGGACATGCGGGGCTTCGGTCATGAAAACCCGATACCAAGTCAATTCCAACCAGGCGGTTAAGGCGACGCCACCCCGCCGCCTTCCCGATACCGCTGGAGGCACCGGTGACAAATGCGGTCTTCTGCCCTTTTGATGCAAAGGTTACCATTGGCTTTCTTCTCGATCTGGCGTGCAACATCCGTCCGCACAGCCTTGGGAATTGTCAGGGATTGATGATAATCAGTATGAAAGGGGCCGCGCCGAGGTACGGCCCCAGTATGGCTCAACGACCGGGAGTCTCGGTAAGGCGCGGATAGTCGGTATAACCTGCAGCACCACCACCATAGAGCGTCGCCGGGTTCATCTCAGCCAAGGGCGCGCCGCTTTGCAGCCGTTCCACAAGGTCCGGATTGGCAATGAACGGGCGTCCGAAGGCGATCAGATCCGCCTTGCCATCGGCCAGATGCGATGTCGCAAGCTCGAGATCAAAGCCGTTGTTGGCGATATAGGCTTTGCTGAAGCGCCGGCGCAGCGATCCGTAGTCGAAGGGAGCGACGTCGCGCGGGCCACCGGTCGCACCTTCGACGACGTGAACGTAGGCGATGCCGAGCGCGTCGAGCTGATCGACGATATAGTCGTACTGCGCCTGGGGATCGCTGGAGGAAATACCATTGGCGGGCGAGACCGGCGAAATCCGGATTCCGGTGCGCTCAGGCCCGATTTCCCGCGCCACCGCGGCGGTGACTTCAAGCATCAGACGCGCGCGGTTTTCCACGGAACCGCCATAGGCATCCGTTCGGACATTGGCGCCGTCCTTGGCGAACTGCTCAAGCAGATAGCCGTTGGCCCCATGAACCTCGACCCCGTCGAATCCGGCCTTAATGGCATTGGCGGCAGCCTGGCGGAAGTCGTCGGCGATGCCTGAGAGTTCATCGATCTCCAGGGCGCGAGGCTCGGACACATCAACGAAGGCGTTGTTGACGAAAGTCTTGGTCGCGGCGCGAATGGCCGAGGGCGCCACCGGCTGGGCGCCATTCGGCTGCAGGTCGACATGGCTGATGCGGCCGACATGCCATAGCTGCAGGACGATGCGTCCACCCTTTTCATGCACGGCAGCGGTCACTTTGCGCCAGCCGTCTATCTGCGCCGGGCTATAGATGCCGGGCGTGTCCTGATAACCCTGGCCCTGCTGCGAAATCTGGGTCGCTTCGGAAATGATCAGTCCGGCCGAAGCACGCTGGGCGTAATACTCGACGGTCAGGTCGCCGGGCACGAAACCCGCGCCGGCACGGTTGCGCGTCAGCGGCGCCATGACGATCCGGTTTAAAGGGCGATGTCGCCGAAGGTGGCGGGTTCGAAAAGCGTGTTGCTGGTCATGATATACCTGTGATGTGTCTTCTGTAGCGCCGTTGGCGCGCTGACTGGCCGATGCTCAGGCGAGCGTGCGATAGCGTTCGGCGGGGAGCGCGTTCACGAGATTGCCGAGCATGGCCTTGCGCGCGCCATCGAAGGCGTCCCACTGGCCGACATCGTACAACGGCGGAATGGTCACCGGTTCGCGGCGGTCGAACCCGACCAGGGCCGCATCGACCAGATCGCCCACTTCCATGACATTGCTCATGGCGTCCACGTCGGCGCCGACGTGATCCCAGATCTCGGTACGGGTGGTGGCTGGAAGCACCGCCTGGACATAGACGCCCTTGGACCCCAGTTCGTGTGCGAGCCCCTGCGACAGGAAGAGCACGAAAGCCTTCGTCGCGCCGTAGACCGTCATGCCGAATTCCGGCGCGAGGCCGACGACCGAACCGATATTGACGATCGCGCCCTCGCCGGCCTTGGCAAGACGCGGAGCAATCGCGCCGGCAAGCCGGACGAGTGCGGTGGCGTTGAGCGCCACGAGCTTGCTCATGTCATCGACGCTCTGATCGACGAAGGATCCGCCGATCGCCGTTCCGGCATTGTTTACGAGAATGCCGATGCGCGCATCGTCACGCAGTCTGGTCTCGACCTTGGCAAGATCCGTCGCCTGGGTGAGATCGGCCGGGAGAATACCGACCGTCACGCCGGTTTCCTGGCGCAGACGGCTGGCAAGCGCTTCCATGCGCGCCACGTCTCGGGCGACCAGCACGAGATCATGTCCGCGACGTGCGAACCGCTCGGCATAGGTTGCGCCAATGCCCGTGGAGGCGCCCGTTATCAGGACTGCGGAAACTTGACTCATCGGATTGCTCTTTTCTGTCATTGATCCTATATTCATGATCATCATCATGATTGGATCTAAATATGATGGCCATCATGTAAATGTCAACGGCCATCGCGGAGAATTTTAAAAATGAAGGTCAGCCGAGAACAGATGGCGGAGAACCGTCGCCGGATCTTGGACGTCGCCAGCCGGCTGTTTAAGGACAAGGGATTCGATGCGGTGAGCGTCGCCGAGGTCATGAAGGCGGCCGGCCTGACCCATGGCGGCTTTTATGGACACTTCACCTCGAAGGACGATCTGGTGGCCCAGACGCTGGCGCACGCGCTTGCCGCAGACAGTTTCGGAGACGGTGATTTCAGCGGTTTCGTCCGCTCCTACCTGGCGCCTCGTCACCGGGATAATCCCGGTAATGGATGCCCGACGGCAGGTCTGGCCGCCGCAATTCGCCACCAGACGCCCGCCGCAAAAGCCGCCATGACAGAGGGACTGCGGTCACAAATCGCCCGTATCGAGCAGGCGCTTCCGGACGATGGTGCAGTCGACAAGCGCCGGGCAGCGATCGGAAGCTGGGCAGCAATGGTCGGAGCCGTCATCCTCGCGAGAGCGGTCGATGATCCTGAATTGTCTGACGAGGTTCTTGAGCACACGCGCGAGTGGATCGACGCCAGTGTCGGCTAGCGGAATAAGATACTGGGCATTTCTGGTGCCTAACCTACGTCTGCTTCGAGGAAACGCTCGAACTTCAAGTACGGGCAGAAATGGAGGCGCAAAGCCGTCGTTGCGAGTGAACAACAGTTAGCTCGAGCAAGATGCCTTGCGCGCGTCTTCGCCTTGATGGGGATCGAACCGTCGGCCCCCACACAAACGTGGTCGATCAGCTTAGCGGCAGATTTTCTGGCCATTCTTGCGCGCCATGGAGTACGCGAAGAATTCGAACTGTCGTCTCGGCAACGGCGTAGGCGGCGATATAAGGCGTGCCATTTATGACGAGTTCGCGTGTCCCGGCAATTCGACCCAGGCGCCCACTGGCAGGAAAGTCGAGCAAGCGACGGGCGGCAGCGGCTATCCGTTCATCGATCAAGACGGCAGCGGCGGGATTATCTGCCTCGATGTATGTGAAGATGGCGTCACGATCCGATAACGCAAAAGCAGACCAAGTAAGTTTCACGATCCTGGCACACCAGCTTTAAGGTGGGCTGCCGCTCGACGTTTGGAAAAGTGCGCCTCGGCCTCGTCGTCCGATAAATCCGGTCGAGTATCGTTTAACGCTTCGAGCACCTTGGTCCTAAACCAGGCGTCATGCGCCTCACTGCCGGATAAAAGTTCAAGAGGCAGAGCGCCCTCGTTAGCAGTCCGGGTGAGCATGATACGAACCGCATCAGATACCGTGAGGCCCATGCTTTCAAGGACGGCAGAAGCACGATCCCGGACTTCGGAATCAATACGTGTTTGTACAAGAGCGTTTGCGGCCATGGCTGTCTCCATATTCAAGGAGAATGTAATGCAATTGAATGACGTTTTCCAGCTGAAATTTCGCGCCGTCATTCCGCGTTCACGCCTCTCTTAAATGCTCTTGAAGGGATACGGATCTAGGCTCAGGTCCCTATATATTGTTCGCAAGATGCGCTGCATGAGATTGGAAATCACCGTAATACTGGTGTAGGTCACGCACTGGAGCTATTAACCGTGTCGGTTTCCGTTATTGAAGGAGGTGATATGCAATAGATTCATCCGTCAAGCGATGAGTGAACTTATGAGTATATACAAAGTTTGCATTTCCGCGCTCGGCTTTTCATGTCGGTGCAAAGCGCCAATCCTGAGCTCGTAAAAGCGCAGTGTCGAGCGTTCACACGTCAGATGCCTATGATGTATTTCATTTTGCTCTCAAGCACCTGGGCGCTCGCAGTTACCCATTTGAGTTTGGCGCCATATTGGTTGACGCTCGGCGTGCCGTCACTGCTCACAGCAAATTCCTCTTCGAGATTTGCCTGCTTTAGAGCGCTTTCTATGCGAGAAGCGAGGTTGATCTTCTGTTCATGATCGGTGTCGAAAAGGACCGCACCGCCGCGCTGGCTCTTTTTTGCGTGGTAAAGTGCATAGTTGGTTTTCCAGCCAGTAGTGGACACCAGCGACGATTCGATCATCGGTTTTGAAGCTCTTGCGCGATGGGATAGCCCCACCTTGGGAACCGTGTCTCCTGCGTGCTTCATCCCCACCGCCGAAAGGGCCGGTATGGTGGGTGCGCTGACAAAGCCGCTTTTAAGGAAGGCGCTCGCCGCAGCCAGCTACTGGATCCGCCTTTGCACCTCGCATCCAACCTGTCAGCATACGACCTGAATTCGAACGAGAGTGTGTTAGCGATCATAGGCATTATCGAGAACAGCAACTTTGATCCCAAGCGCCTCGATCTTGAGATCACACAGACGGCTTTTGCGCACGATTTTGCCCAGATTACACATTCTGTCGAGACGTTGCGGCGGATCGGCTGCGGTATTTCACTGGACGACTTTGTAACGGGCTATTCCATTCTGACGCGGCTGCATGCGCTGCCGCTGACTAAACTTAGGATTGATCGGAGCTTCGTCGCCGACTTGCACCAAAAGCCTGCGAGCTACAAAATTGTGAAATCCCTTTTGACCTGAGTGCCGACATGGGGTTGGAAAGAACGCCGCGCCGATCTCGCCTATGGCGCTTGAAGCCGTCAAACGGATCGACGCCCTGTTCGATATCGAGCGGGAGATCAGCGGGCTCAGCTGAAGCTTTGGCTGCGATCTCCGCCGCCAGTTTATCCTCACCGGCGTCCGCTTCCAACTCCTCGGCCATGCGATCCGAAAATGGATTTCCCACGGCTTGCCTGTAGGTATCCATTTTAGCCATGTCGATCTGGCCTGCCCCCATTATGTGATCCGTTTGGAGTCTTAGTGCATGCTCGGGCTGATCCGCCCCAAGTTTCTGGACCAGCGGAGGCTGGAGTTTTCCGGCATCGTCAGGGAGGCGGGCTGGTTACGCCTTCCAAATTCATTAGCGAGATCGGCACGTTATTTCCGATCGCGCCATGTGGCCGAAACTCATTGTAGTCTCTACGCCAATCCTCCATCTTTTCGCGGGCGTCCGCAAGGGTCAGGAACCAATGCTGGTTCAGGCACTCCGCTCAGAAGCGCCCGTTGAAGGCTTCGATAAAAGCATTGTCCGTGGGTTTACCCGGCCGTGAGAAGTCCAGGATCACGCCCTTGGCATAGGCCCAAAGGTCGAGATCGCGGGACACGAATTCCGTACCCTGATCGACACGGATCGTCTTCGGATAGCCAACCTGGCGGCACACCCGTTCCAGCGTTTGCACCACGTCTTCACCGCGATAGCTGTGACGCGGATCAAGCACTGGCACGTAGCGTGAGAAGGTATCGACTACCGTCAAAACCCGCAGTTTCTTTCCGGTCGCGAGCTGATCGTGCACGAAGTCCATCGCCCACACGTCGTTCGGACCGATCGCCACCTGCCGATCTTCCCGAAGCTTTGCCTTGACCCTGCGCTTCGGCGTCTTGTTGCGCAACTGCAGGCCCAAGTCTCTGTAAATGCGATAGGTTCGCTTGATGTTGGTGGCCCAACCTTCGCGTTCCAGCAGCACATGCACACGACGATAGCCGTAGCGTACGCGCGTCTCGCAAATCTCCCGAATACGACGTTCCAGACCGGCCTGATCGGCACGGCGAGAGGTGTAGTGGTAGGTCGACCGATCGAGTTTCAACGCTCCACAGGCACGCCGGATCGAGATCATCCAATCCCGGCACATGCCCTTCACCACCTCACGCTTGCGAGCAGGCCTAAGAGCTTTCGCCGAATGACATCCTGCAGCATCTCGCGGTCCAGCGTCAGGTCCGCGACGATTTCTTCAACCGCGCATTCTCGTCCTCGAGCTGCTTCAGCTTCTTCATCTCCGGCGGCAACAGACCGGCGTATTTTTTCTTCCAGTTGAAATAGGTCGCCTGGCTGATCCCCGCCTTGCGGCAGATCTCCGCGACCGTCGCCCCTTCATTACCCTGCTTCAGAATGAACGCCTTCTGCGCGTCCGAAAACTGCGATGCCTTCATCGTCTTCCGTTCCTTTCCCAGCCAGGAAAAATCACCGGAAAACGCTAACCAAAATCGGTCCAGTTTGAAGGGTTCAGATCATGTTGAAGCCGGTACGTTTTGGCGAGGCCAGACCGCTGCTTCGGGTGCCGGCGGCTTATATCCCAGCGATGAGTGGGGCCGGACGATGTTGCAATGCTGTCTCTAGTTTTCGATGATGATCTTCGCCTCCTCGAGCGTATAGAAGATTTCGCCGTTGAGTAGTTCGTCACGGAGCTTCGAGTTGAGCCTTTTCGCAATAGCCCTTTTCCCAGGGACTGCCCGGCATGATGTAGGCGGTTTTCGCCCCGACTGCTGCGATCCACTCTTGGAGTACCTTGGCGATGAACTCCGGGCCTTTGTCGGAATGAATGTGCGTCGGGATGCTCCTTAGGATGAATAAGTCAGGCCTCACCACAAAACGGTCAGGCGATGGTCGTCATGCGGCATACGTCCTGACCTGGATGGTGTTCGTCAGGATCGCCACAAGCGCGGCTATCGCGTTAGCACATCCGCTTATCGCAATGGCCGGGAAGTAACTGTTACTAGCGTCGTGGATATAACCGGCGATGCTAGGGCCAATGAGCGTGCCAATCGCAACGCTCGTGTAAAGTATGCCGATCGTCCCCCCAACATTGTGTTGGCCGAAATGATCGGCGACCACTGCCGGCAGCACTGCGACCCAGCCGCCGTAGAACAATCCGAACAGCAAGGCGAAGGCGGCAAGGGCCAGCGGCCCGGCCGCGAAGGCCCAGACCGCAAGCGAAGCCGCTATACCTACATACATTGCAACCAGGAAGGTATCACGGCCCAAGCGATCCGCGAGCCCTCCAAGGCAGAAGCGACCCGCCGTGCTGCCAACGCCAATCGCGCTCAAGAGGAGGACCGCGGCGGTCGGAGAAATGTGGTGATCGACTGCAAACGGTACTAGATGAACGAAGGGAATGAACACGCCGATTGCGCTCAACAGGCATGCTACGTACATGCCGATAAATCGTGGGGTGCGTATCGCATCCTTGACCGAAACTCCCTCCCTTGCCGCCGGGCTCGCTATGCCGTGTTCAAGCACGGCTCCGTCCGGCAGGAGACCCCGTCGCCCCGGATCGCTTTCGAGCAGTAGTGAGGCGGCAACACCAACGGTTGCGGCCGCGCCACCGAGCACCAGGTAGGCTTCTCTCCAGCCAAGCGTCGATATAAGCCACGTCGCCAGAGGCGGCATGACAAGCGTACCGCACCCAATACCGCTGACCGCAAGACCCGATGCCAACCCGCGTCGCGTGATGAACCAACGCTGAACTGCGCCGAGGGCGGGCACATAGGAGCACCCTACGCCCAGACCTATACCGAGCCCGTAGGCCGCATAGGCTTCGGCGATGGTACGCGCCTGCCCCGCCAAGGCAAGGCCGAGCCCGACCAGCACCATCCCCATAACGCAGAGCGATCTTGCTCCAAATCGGTCTGCAAGAGGACCGGAAATCACGCCCAGGCAGAAGTACAGAAAGCCTGCAAACGAAAAGACGAGCGAGACCGATCCACGTGACGCTCCGAGATCTCGTTGCAAAACATCGATGAAAGCGCTGAAGGTGTAGGCGCTACCGAAGCCCACGAAAGTCAGCGTAAATGTTGCGGCGACGACGACCCAGCCGTAGAAGATGCCGCTGCGCTCCGGGGTTGCGTTCATGGTTGTCTACTCCTCAAGAGATTCTCGGGTGTCTTTGATGCCAAGCCGTGCGCCCCTGGAACGCAGCTCCAGCGCGCACCAAGGTTAGTTCCCGAAAATGACCGGCTAGGAGTTGAAGACCGATCGGCATTCCATCCTTTGCAATGCCCGCTGGGAAAGTAAGTGCGGGGTGGCCGCTCATATCGAGAGGGCATGTAAACCGTTGCAGCCTGGCAATCAGATCAGGCTGCTCACCCAGTGTCGCGATGGCGGCGAGCGTCAGGGGAGCGAACGGCTGGACCGGGGTCAGGATCAGGTCGACCGTCGCACATAGAACCTCGACTTCAGCGCGGAAAATCGCTCGACGCAGAAGTATCTGTTGATACTCAGCCTCCGAGACGGCTTTGCCCATTTCAATAACACCCGCAAGGATCGGCCCGTACAAAGCCCTGTTCTTCGCAAAGTAACGCTCGTGAACGACCGCCGCCTCCGCGGCGCAGTTCGGCACCCAATCGGCAATCATTTGCCTTACGTCGGGGAACGTGATTTCGACCATGTGCGCGCCGAGGTCGGAAAAAACGGCGGTAGCGGCTGCGAGAGCAGCCCGTGTCTGGGGCTCCACATCCTCACTATTCAACCGTGGATCAAAGCCAATCCGCAGGCCGTCGATCCCGCTGCGTGAAGCGGAGCAGAAATCCGGCACTGGTTGCGCCGCCGCGGTAGGGTCCTTCGGATCGCTCCCTGCAATGGCGCCAAGCATGACCCCTGCGTCGATGGCACTTCGCGCGATTGTACCAATGTGGTCGAGAGAGGGTGCGAGATCAAAGACGCCATGCCGGCTGACACGTCCCCATGTCGGTTTGAGGCCGGTGACCCCATTTGCGGCCGAGGGCCACCGGATCGATCCGCCAGTGTCCGACGCGATCGCACCGAAACAAAGGCCCGCCGCCGTCGCGACTGCTGAACCACTTGAGGAAATCCCGGCCCAGTAGTCCCCGTTCCACGGATTTACAGGCGGGGTTATTGCCGGATGATAGTCTGAATAGGCGCCCTCGGTCATTTGCGTCATGCCGATGATGATCGCCCCGGCCTGTTTCAGTCGTCTGACGACTGTGGCGTCTTCGTCCGGAATGAAGTTTTGATGGACAAGTGTGCCGGCACGGGTCCGTTGGCCCTCGACCCAGCATAAATCCTTGACGGCAATGGGAACACCATGCAGCGGGCCACGATAGCATCCGGCTGCGAGTTCTTCGTCCGCTGTTTTCGCCTGCTCTAATGCACTCGCTTCCATCACCTGCGAATAGGCGTGGAGGTCCGGATCTAGATCGGAGATGAGGTGAAGTTGGGCCTTAGTGATCGCCAGCGAGGAGGTGCCCCCATTTCTGATCGTGTCGCCGACTTCTGTGAGAGTAAGCAAAGTGAGGTCAGCCGAAGTCATCACCATTCCAACTGCCTCGGAACCGGGTATCGCATGCATTAGAAAATCTGCCTCCATCTAACCGCCCTCCCCTGTTCATGGCGAACAAGACAGCGGTGATGAAGCGTGATAGAGCATACCTACAGGGCTGCACAAACCAGATTTCCTCCTGCAAATAACATAGAAAATCTAATTCATGAATCGTGACATTCCACCGCTCAATGCACTGAAGGCGTTCGAGGCAGCAGCACGCCATCTCTCGGTCAAGATGGCGGCCGATGAGCTTTGCGTCACGCCCGGCGCTATCAGCCAGCTACTTAAGTCGCTGGAGGCTCATCTCGGGGTAAAACTGTTCAAGCGGGTGACACGCGGCATCTTCTTGACGGATGCGGGCCGGGACTATCTGCCAGCAGTCCGCAACGCCTTTCGACAGATCGCCGAGGCCACACGACGGGTCAGGTCATCCGCCGACGACGGCATATTGACGGTCAGCGCTACACCGTTTTTTACATCCTCCTGGCTCGTGCCACGCATGCAATCTTTCCGGGAAAGCAATCCCGATATCGATCTTCAAATCGTCACAAGCAGCGCCCTCGCGGACTTCTCACGCAGCAGCGTCGACGTCGCCGTGCGCCATGGTATCGGCCGCTATCGGGGCTTGCGCAGCGACCACATCATCGCCGTTGAAATGGTTGCCGTGGCGGCCGCCGGTCTCGTTGAACGCCTCGGCGCCCCCCGATGCGCGGCGGATCTGGTCGGCTGGCCACATGTCCAAGATGCCGATCGAAAGGGGTGGAGCCTTTGGTTTCAGGCGAATGGTGTGGAAGAATTCCGCTCCCCCCGCGGCCCCTCATTTGACGATAGCAGCCTTATTCTAAAGGCGATCCTTTCTAGTCAGGGAGCGGGGTTACTGCCCGTTGCAATGATTGCGGCGGAACTTGCGAGCGGCGACTTGGTGCAGCTCCTGGATGCCACTTTGATTGACGACCTTGCCTATTACTTGGTGTGCCCTGAGCATACACAGGACAACCGAAAGGTCGCGATCTTTCGCAACTGGATCCTGAATGTAAGTTGATGAGCGCATCGACATCAACCTTGCGGTGCGACCTGCCTGGTCGTCACAATCGAGACCTGGATCAACTTCACTAAGCTGGCTCATGGCCCCCGTTTTCCCCGGGTGACGGGTCGAGGTATGGCCTCATTTTTCTAATGGCTACCACCAGATATCGTCATTTGGCTTGGGCCTATGCAGCCTGTATCAACATGGCATCGGGTCGTCCACGATAGAGGCGGACAGCAAAAAGTACTGAGCATGGCAGGCTGCGGCATGGGCGCGGCTGGATTTTTCCTATGCCAAAACTGCGCGAACAGGTTGGTCTATGATTATTATCGTGAATTCCTTAAACGCCGCATTTAATATAATACTGCTGACCGCAGCAATTGCATTGGCCACGGTCCATAGTCTTACGGGAACCCTCCCAGATTATAACGCGCTGACACATTGGAAGCCATCACTTACTTCACGCCTCTATGCGAGGGACGGCTCGGCTCTCGCCGAATTTGCAAGGCAGAGGCGGCTTTTCCTACCACTTGAGCGGATTCCCGCACGGGTGCGTGCCGCGTTTCTCGCAGCGGAGGACAAGAATTTTTATCAGCATCCCGGTATTGACTTGCAAAGCGTCGCACGTGCGCTGTTATCCAATGTCGGGAAAGCTCTCTCCGGCGACCGGCTCGTCGGCGCCTCGACGATCACGCAGCAGGTCGCCAAGAATTTCCTGCTGAATTCCGACCGCACCTTCGAGCGCAAGCTCAAAGAGGCACTGGTGGCACTGCGGATCGACCAGAGTTTTAGCAAAGATCAGCTCCTGGAGCTTTATCTTAACGACATCTATCTCGGCGTCGGCGCCTACGGTGTGGCGCAGGCTGCTCTCAGCTATTTCGGCAAAGGCGTGGATGAACTCACTATTGCGGAGGCGGCCTATCTGGCAGCGCTCCCGAAGGGGCCGAACAACTACCATCCCCTAGACGCCCGCGAGAAGGCAGTCGGCCGGCGCAACTGGGTCATTGCGCAGATGCAGGAGAATGGGTTCATTCGCCGCGAAGAGGCCGCCAAGGCTGTTGAGGAGCCACTTTTGGTCAAACTCAACGATGACCGCCCGACCACGCCGCTGAACGATTATTTCACGGAAGAGGTGCGACGGTTCCTGCTTGCGCAATACGGTGGCGAAGGCCTCTACACCGCAGGCTTCACCATTCGCACGACACTCGATCCCTATCTCCAGGCGACCGCAATGCGCGCCCTGCGTAAAGCGCTGGTCGACTATGATGAGGCGAAGGGTTACCGCGGACCGGTCGCGCGGTTGACAGACGGTGAAACCTGGCAGCATGCGCGGAAAAGGACAAAGCCTCTTGCCGATGTTCCGGAATGGCAGCTCGCCCTCGTCACCGAGGTCTCCGCGAACGCATTGACGGTGCAGATCGATGGGACCGTGAGAGCGGTTCTCATGGACAAGGCAAATCGCTGGGCTTTGTGCCGGCCTTCTGACGGCCGCCGTCGCTGTGCCAACGATTCCTTTCCGGTCTTTTCAACGGGGGACGTGGTCTACGTTGAAGAAACGAAAGACGGATACCGCTTGCGTCAGCCCCCGGAGGTTCAAGGCGCGCTCGTTTCTATGGAGCCCAGTACGGGCCGCGTTATCGCCATGGCAGGAGGTTTTTCCTACGCGCAATCACAGTTCAACCGGGCGACGCAAGCCTACCGCCAACCCGGCTCGTCGTTCAAACCCTTCGTCTATGCTGCCGCACTTGATACCGGCTACACACCGACAACTCTTGTGCTTGATGGCCCACTTGCCATACCCGATGGTGCCGGACGCATATGGCGGCCAAAGAATTACGATGGTCGCTCTGGCGGACCGTCCACCCTACGTGTCGGCTTAGAGAACAGCCGCAATCAAATGACCGTTCGGCTCGCCAAGGCCGTCGGCATGGATGTCGTAGTTGATTACGGCAAACGCTTTGGCCTCTACGATCAACTGCAACCCTATCTGCCCATGTCGCTTGGGGCGGGCGAGACCACATTGATGCGCCTCGTCTCAGCCTATTCCGTAATCGCCAATGGCGGTCGAGACGTGCGCCCGTCGATGATCGACAGGATCCAGGACCGTAGCGGTCGCACCATCTTCCGACAGGACTCCCGGTATTGTCCAGATTGCAATGTATCGGCCTGGAGCAGGCAACCAGAGCCCGAGATCACAGACGATAGGGATTACGTCCTCGATCCGATGACAGCCTACCAAATCACCTCCATGCTGCAAGGCGTCGTTGAGCGCGGAACAGCACGCAGCGTAAAGGTTCTAGGCGTGCCGGTCGCTGGCAAGACAGGCACGACCAACGACGAGAAGGACGTCTGGTTCGTCGGTTACACACCAGAGTTGGTGACCGGCATTTTCATAGGCTACGACATCCCGAGGCATCTGGGCTCAGGCGAAACCGGCGGAGGGCTTGCCGCCCCAGTTTTCATCGACTTCATGAAGGTGGCCCTCGCCGGCCGCAAGCGCATTGAGTTCATCCCGCCGAAAGGCATGGCGTTCCACCGCATCGAACGACGCAGCGGCGTTCCGTCCGAGGGCACCGGCTCCCTCCTCGAAGCCTTCAAACCCGGCACAGGCCCTTGCGCGGCCAGCTGCGGCGTGATCGGCGAAGAGGACAGGGCACTCGATGTGAGCGATCGTCCTGAGGGTATCGACGAGCCCTTGCGAGCGCGCCTTCTCGAAAGTACCGGCGGGCTTTACTGACCATGGCAATCCATCGTCCTACCGTCGCGCACAGATCGTCAATGCGCAAACGCACGGTCGTAATCATGGGCGTTTTTTCCATCGCTGTCCTGACGATTTTGGGTCGACTCATCCATCTGGGCGTCCAGGCTCCGCCAGAACAGGTTTTCACACTCAGAAACAGCACGAACGGCCGGCCAGCGATCCTGGACCGTAATGGTGTCGTGCTGTCCATGGACATTCCGATTACCAGCGTCTACGCCTCGCCGCGTGTCATGGTGGATATCGACGACGCGGTCGAACGCATTACCGCGACCCTTCCGGACCTCGACCGAAAGCAACTCCATCGCCGCCTGTCGGCCAGAGGCGCTTTCGCCTGGATCAGGCGACACATCACCCCCAGGGAAGAGCAGGCTCTTTGGAACGCCGGCATTCCCGGTCTCAGCTTCCAGCGTGACAAGAAGCGGATCTACCCCAACGGTACACTCGCGGCGCATGTGCTCGGGGCGGTCAATGTCGACAATATCGGTATTTCGGGCCTCGAGAAATGGATTGAAACCAACGGGCTCGCAACGCTGCGGCAAAGCGGCATCGATCTCAAGAGCAGCGCCCTCAATCCCATCATGACCTCGCTGGATATTCGCGTTCAGTATGCGCTCGAAGACGAAATCGGGAAGGCCATAAAGAGGTACGCCGCCAAGGCTGGCGCAGGTCTCGTCCTCGATGTGAACACGGGAGAAATCCTAGCGCTGGCCTCTCTGCCGACCTTCGATCCGAATGCACCGGCCGACGCCCTGAAACCCGATCGAATCAACCGGATCGCCGCGTCCGTCTTCGAGATGGGATCGACCTTCAAAGCGCTGACGACGGCCATGGCTCTGGAATCCGGTCAATATACGACGCGCTCAATGATTGACGCGAGCAAACCAGTCGCCTTCGGGCGCATGCGTATCCGCGATTTCGAAGGCAAGTACCGGCCGCTTTCCTTACAGGAAGCGTTCATCTATTCCTCAAACATTTCCATGGCAAAGATCGCGATGCAGATCGGCAAGGACTATCATCAGGAATTCTTGCGTCGGTTCGGCCAGATGGAAACGCTCAGAACGGAGCTGCCGGAGACCGCAACGCCGATCCTTCCCCGGAAGTGGGGCGACATCACCACAGCAACCGCGTCTTTCGGGCACGGTATTGCCGTTACCCCCCTTCAGGCGAGCATGGGCGTCGCCGCACTCGTCAACGGCGGCACACTGATCCGTCCGACCTTCATCAAGGGCGATCCAGTCGAGACGCGCAAGCTCGCCTCCAGACTCGTCAGCCCGAATGCGAGCGAGGCGATGCGCTTCCTGCTCTTCCTCAACGCCGAACAGGGTTCAGCCCGCAACGCCCGCATCATCGGCTACCGGATCGGCGGGAAGACGGGCACAGCTGAGAAGGTCGTCGGCGGGCGTTATTCGAAGACGCTGAATATCACCTCCTTTATGGGTGTGGTGCCGGTGGAAGAGCCCCGATTCCTTATACTCACCCTTCTCGATGAGCCGAAGGGACTTCCCGAAACCCACGGATTCCGGACGTCAGGCTGGAACGCCGTGCCGCTAGGCGGAGCTGTGCTCAAGCGCGTTCTGCCCATGCTTGGACATATGCCCTCCTTCGACGGACACACCGATCCATTCAGCGCGTTCCGCTGACGGCGTAGTCGACCAATCACGGGAGCGGGAAAAGGTGGGGGTCAAGCCGCAGTGGTAAGCTTGGCTTGTTTGTGACGACCAGACAATCGAGGTGGAGTGGCGTTACGAAGTGAAGTCGTACTTCAATGAGGCCTTAGAGTTCGAATTCACCCATAACTAGATGCGCAGCGCCGCCGAGTGCGCTTCGGACGGTAGCAAGAAGTACAGGATTTTGTACGTCCCCTATGCGACCGGTGCGTTCGGCATGGACATCGACATTCTCGATATCCGCGGCGTGGTAGATTTTCTCCTTCAGGAGGCAAACGCGATTGCTGCGAATGGGCGCAAAATCAAGCCCAAAGCTGAACCCATAGGCATAGAAATCAACCACCATCTCTCGCCTTGAACGGATATGAACCAATAACCCCTACTTTAACCAACGCAGAACCCTAAAATGTCATTGAGCCATGTGCGCTTGCAACTGCCTTGCGCAGATCCCCGATGGCATCACTCGATGCCGCGGGCAGCTCCTGGCCCTCGAGATCCTTTGGCATCTTCCAGCCTGGTTCGACGCCCTCCATATTCGGCAGTTCATGGGCAATGCCCTTGTGGCAGTCGATACAGGTCGCCTTGCCCGGCAGGAGATACTTCGAGTGGATGTCGGCGGCCCGTTGCGTCTGCTTGGTGAAGTCCATCGCCGCGGCGGAATGGCAATTGCGGCATTCAAGGCTGTCATTCGCCTTCAGGCGCGCCCATTCGTGCTTGGCCAGCTCCAACCGCTTGTCGAGGAATTTTTCACGGGTGTTGATCGTGCCGAAGATCTTGCCCCAGACCTCCTTCGAGGCCTGCATCTTGCGGGCGATCTTGTCGGTCCACTGGTGTGGCACATGGCAATCCGGGCAGGAGGCGCGCACGCCGGAGCGATTGGTGAAATGCACCGTATTGGTCAACTCCTGATAGACGTTGTCCTTCATCTCGTGACAGGAGGTGCAGAACTTCTCCGTATTGGTCAGTTCCAGCGCCGTGTTGAAGGCGCCCCAGAACATCACGCCGCCGACGAAGCCGCCGAGCGTCAGGAAGGCGAGGCTGAGCGTCGCCGCCGGCGTCGTCAGAATGGCCCAGACCCAGAGGATAAATGACTTGATGCGCGCCATCATCACTCGCTTCCCGCACCGGTGACGCCGAGTTCGCTCATGTCCTTGAACGTGTTGCCGACAAGCGGCTTCTTGTCGGCCTGCGGTACATGGCAGGCGGTGCAGAAGTAGCGCCGCGGCGAAACGTCAGCGAGCATCTGGCCTTCGCGGGTCATGTAGTGGGTGACGCTGATCATCGGTGCGCCGGCATCCTGCGAGAACTCGCGCTTGTGACAGGAGAGGCACCGGTTGGCATTGACCGACAACTGGTAGCCGTCGATCGAGTGCGGAATGATCGGCGGCTGCTCGGGATAGGCGCGCATGCGCCTGATATCGTCGACGATCCACTTCGGCAGCGGATCGGCCGGCACTTCCTGCATCTTGTCTCCGTCAGGGCCGGAGAGCTGCGGCACCATCTGCGCCATGGCGCTGGTGGCGATCACGGCGGCGCTGAGCGCGGCCAGCACCCATCCTCTGGGGAGGGTTATGCGACGGGTACGATCTTGACTGCGCATTTCTTGTAATCCGTCTGTTTCGAGATGGGATCGGTGGCGTCGAGCGTGACCTTGTTGATGAGTTGGCTGGCATCGAACCACGGCACGAAGATCACGCCTGACGGCATGCGGTTTCGCCCGCGCGTCTCGACGCGCGAGCGGATTTCGCCGCGCCGCGAGATGATGCGGATTTCCGAGCCCTGGTTGAGGCCGCGCTTGCGCGCATCGTCGGCATTCATGAAGCAGCGCGCCCCGGGAAATGCCTTGAAGAGTTCGGGCACACGCATCGTCATCGAGCCGGAATGCCAGTGCTCAAGCACGCGTCCGGTGACGAGCCAGGTATCGAATTCGGCATCGGGGGATTCCGCCGGCGGCTCGTAGGGCACGGCGATGATCGCGGCCTTGCCATCCTTGTTGCCGTAGAATTTCACCCCTTCGCCGGGCTTCACATAGGGGTCGTAGCCCTCGCGGTAACGCCACAGCGTTTCCTTGCCGTCGACGACCGGCCAGCGCAGGCCGCGCACCTCGTGATAGGTATCGTAGGGCGCAAGGTCATGACCATGGCCACGGCCGAAGGCGGCATACTCCTCGAACAGGCCCTTCTGGATGTAGAAGCCGAAATGCTGGGCCTCGTTGTTCGCGTGCTCAGGCTTGACCTCGCTAATCGGGAATTTCGCGACGTCGCTGTCGGCATAAAGCACCTGATAGAGCGTCTTTCCCTTGTAATCGGGGTTGGCAGCCAAGATGTCCGCCGGCCAGACCTCGTCAGTCGTGAAGCGCTTGGAGAATTCCACCAGTTGCCAGAGGTCGGAGCGCGCCTCGCCCGGCGCCTGCACCAGCTGGTGCCATACATGGGTGCGCCGTTCCGCATTACCGTAGGCCCCCTCCTTCTCCACCCACATGGCGGCGGGCAGCACCAGATCGGCGCTCATTGCCGTGATCGTTGGATAGGCATCCGACACGACGATGAAATTGTCCGGATTGCGATAGCCCTGATAGGTCTCGTTCGAGGTGTTCGGACCGGCCTGGACGTTGTTGTTGACCTGCACCCAGTAGAAATTGAGCTTGCCGTCCTTGAGCATGCGGTCCTGCTGGACGGCATGATAACCGGGTTTTTCCGGGATGATGCCGTGCGGAATGCGCCAAATCTCTTCCGCATGTTTACGATGTTCCGGATTGGTCACCACCATATCGGCCGGCAGGCGATGGGCGAAGGTGCCGACCTCGCGCGCCGTGCCGCAGGCCGATGGCTGGCCGGTCAGCGAGAACGGGCTGTTGCCCGGCTCGGAAATCTTGCCCGTCAAGAGATGCAGGTTGTAGACCATCTGGTTGGCCCAGACGCCGCGTACATGCTGGTTGAAGCCCATGGTCCAGAGCGACATGACCTTACGATCAGGTTCGGCATAGAGCTCGGCGAGCTGCTTGAGGAAGCCAGCCTCGACGCCGGTCATCTCCACGGCCTTTTCCAGCGTGTATTCGGCGACGAAAGCCTTGAACGCCTCGTAATCGATCGCCTCGGTCTTGGCCGGGTCGGCGGAATTGGCCGCCTTCACTTCGACGGGGTTGTCCGGCCGCAGGCCATAGCCGATATCGGTGACACCGCGCACAAATTTCGTGTGGTTCTTCACGAAATCCTCGTTCACCCGGCCGGTCTGGATGATGTGGTTGGCGATATAGTTGAGGATGACGAGGTCGGTGCCCGGTTTGAAGACCATCGGGATATCGGCCAGGTCCATGCTGCGATGGGTGAAGGTGGAGAGCACCGCCACGCGCACATGTTCGTTGCCGAGCCGCCGGTCGGCGATGCGGGTCCAGAGTATTGGATGCATCTCCGCCATGTTCGAGCCCCAGAGCACGAAGGCGTCGGCATGTTCGAAATCGGTATAGCAGCCCATCGGCTCGTCCATGCCGAACGTGCGCATGAAGGCATAGGCGGCCGAGGCCATGCAGTGGCGGGCATTCGGATCGAGATTGTTCGTACGGAAGCCGGCGCGCATCAGCTTGGTCGCGGCATAACCCTCGAAGATCGTCCACTGGCCGGAGCCGAACATCCCGAGCGCCGTCGGACCCTTTTCCTTCAAGACCTTCTTGGCCTGCTCGGCCATCACGTCGAAGGCCTCTTCCCAGGTTACCGGCTCGAATTCGCCGTCCTTGGCATAGGCGCCGTCACGCTTGCGCAGGAGCGGCGTCGTCAGGCGGTCGGCTCCGTACATGATCTTGGAGAGGAAATAGCCCTTGATGCAGTTCAGGCCGCGATTGACCTCGGCCTGCATGTCGCCATGGGTGGCGACGACCTTGCCTTCCTTGACGCCCACCATGACGCCGCAGCCCGTGCCGCAGAACCGGCACGGCGCCTTGTCCCACTTGATTTCGAGCGCGCTCACGCCGCCTGGCACCGGCTGGGCGGCCGCCGGTAGTGCAATGCCGGCCGCCGCCGCAGCGACGCCCGCCGCCTGGGCCTTCAGGATGTCACGCCGCGTCAGTTCGCTGCCCATCAGCCTCGTCCCCTTCCATTTCGACATGTTCGAAAACCATGTTTGCCGCGATCACACCGTCGAGGAGTGAGATGCGCATCAGCGTATCGCCCAGCACCCCGGTCGACGGCCCCTCGATGACGATGACGATCTTGCCCTTGTCTGCGCCATGCACCTCGACATTGTCGAAGCCGGCAAGGGCTGCCAGCACGCCGTCGATCCCGCCGGGCTTTGTGGCGATGACAGCGCTGGAAATGTGATGTTGCCGCTGTTCAGGCATAAGCGGCCTCCGCGCTCTGCGGCGCGATCGAAACCGCGCCGACGGGACAGACGGAAATACAGGCGCCGCAACCCGTACAGGCTTCCGTCACCAGTTCCGGCATGAAGGGTCCGCCAAGCACCGGACGAAACTGGATCGCGCCAGTGGGACAGGCGTCCCGACAGGCCTGACAGTCGACGCGCTGGAAGGGCAAACAGGACGTGGCGATGGCGACGACGTGATCGAATCGGGTCACCGCGTCCTCGGCAAAGACGGGCTCGGGACAGTGCTCCGCGCAAGCGCCACAGAAAGTGCACTCGCCTGCGGCAAAATCGAGTACAGGGCGATTGTCGACGAGGCTGACAATGCCGGTCGGACAGTGTTCGACACAGGCACCGCAACCAGTGCAGTCGGCGAGCGCCGCATCCAGCATGCCGGGAGGCCGGATAGAGACGGCCGCGCTCCGCCTGCTGCCTTTCAAAAAATCACGCCGGGACAATGCTTCCTGCCGCATGGCCATTTCCTCAATGGCTAGGCGGGCCGGGTGGCCCGTAGATGATCTGGAAACCCCAGACGAGGAAGCCATACCCCCCAACGATACCAACGGCGAGGATAGGCCAGATCCCAAAGGCCAGGATGAGGAATGTCAGCAATTCGCGGCGCCGGCTGGATTTCGGTGCGGGCGGCGACGGATGATCTGTCAAGACGTCGGACAAGAATGCTTACCTCCGGCGACACTTCATTGCCGCGATACTAGCATCCATCGCCAAGAAAGAAAGAATAATAAACTATACTTTTTCTATCATAATTATATTTGCATAGTGTCAAATCTGGATATATCGACAGGAATACATCGAGGCACGAAGCATTTCTAGAAAAACACCGATAATTTAAGATAAATATTATAATAATTCAGAATTTACTGAATAATGACGCGATAAAATAAGCACCAGGACGTCAGTCGCGGCCACCGTCCGCGAGAGCGGCAAGGCCCGCCATGTCCCTCACCAGCAGCTTCTGGCGGCCACCCTCGACAAGGCCCTGCGATTCCCAGGCACTCAGGATGCGCGAGACGGTATGCAGCGTCGTGCCGGTCATTTCGGCAATGTCCTGCCGGGAGATCGGGAAGTCGATGCGGATGCCCTCGCCCTCCTTGCGGCCGGCCTGCTTGGAAAGACGCAGCACAGCGTGCGCCACACGGCGCTCAACCTCCTGCGTCGACATTTCGCGGATGCGGGTATGCGCTTCTTCCAGCCGCTGGCCAATCGTCTGCATGGCGCTGACGGCAAGCCGGGGGTTCTGCTCGACGAAATGCGGCCAGAGGTCAGTCGGCCAGCCGAGGATGACGCTTTCCGTCGCGGCCTTCGCGGTGCCTGGATAGTCCGAACGCTGCAGCGCCTTGGCAAAGCCGAACAGATCGCCGGGATGCACGACGCGCACGATGATCTGCTGGCCGTCTTCCGTCACCTGCATCACCTTCAGGCGCCCGTGCAGCAGCAGGAAAAAGCTCGCCGCCTGCTCGCCCTGTTCGAAGACAGCGTCACCTTGCGCCACGCGGCGCGCGGTCGCATGGTTAAGCAGCCTGTCGAGGTCCTCATCGCTCATCCTGTCAAACAGGGCGAGCGACCGAACGACGGTCCTGTCAATCTTCACAATCGTGTCCCTTTGCGTACGCCTCAAGCGGCGCAGCCGGGTTCTATCACACCTCTCCGCCGGCAAAAAGTTCAGAACGCAAAACCCCGGTCTTTCAGCCTGGCAAGAAGCGGCGCATACCAACGCGTATCCTTGACCAGCCGGAAGCCGACATTGTCGGGTGGAACACCAACCGCGCAGCCCCCGCCCTTCGGGTTACGCACGAACGAGCTCAGCGCCGCCCGGTGCTTGCCGCTCGCGACATAGATGCCGCAGGACGATACGTCGTTCACAACGGTGCCGGCCTTGTCGAGAATGACGCGCCGATTGCAGGTTGCGGTCCACTCCCAGATGTTGCCGGCGAAATCCGCAAAGCCGTATTCGTTCTCGCCGAAGCGTCCGAGCGGTTGCGGCACCGGATCGCGGGAGGCTTTTCGCGCCGCCTCGCGATTATAGTCAGCGAGCCACCGGTCGGCCGGATTAGTGCTGTTGATATCGACACCGAGCGCATCGTCGGGAAACCGCGAGCCGGCCGCAAACGCGAGGTCCTGGTCCGTCGGCAAAACCCAGACCTCACCGGTGCGCGCACTCAGCCAGCCGGCATAGGCGATAGCATCGTCATAGCTGACGCCGGTCACAGGTGTCTTGGCGGCAGCGACAGGAGCAAAGCCCGGCTCCGCCGCCAGGCAGACGCTGTCGGCCAGGCAACGGCCGTAATCAGCAGCAGTCACTTGATATTTCATGATGGTGAGCGGGCGCCGCATGTTGACGCTTTTCACCGGTCCATCGACGGCAAAGCCATTGCGAAAAAACTCGCCGCTTTCGCGATAGTCGAAGGCGCGCGGCGCGATTTCCACCGTCAGCGGCTCGTCCAGAACGGGACCGGAAGTGGCCGCACCAATCAGGTTCGTCTTCACCGCGAGCGTGCCGGTAAGCACGGCGAGGAGCACGATGGGAAGGCCGAACGACAACAGAGGAATGCCGGGTTTCGACGTCAGCGCAGCCATGAAGACCTCCTCGCGCCTCGCCCGGACGATCGTTCGGCATCCGGGTTGGGCACCGATTGGTATAGGACCGCGGGGCCGCGATCCGGGAACGCGCCCACCGGAATGGAGGGCGCGACGTCGTCGAAAGGCGTCAGACGCCGCTCGGGGGAGTGACCGAGGTCATAAGGTCGTCGTTCCAATTGCCTGTCACGGCGAAGTGGCCGGCGGCACCGAGTTCGAAAGCCTCGATGAGGTTGTGGTTCACATACGCATAGATGCCCGGTTGCTGGAACGTGTAGAACGCTGCGCCTGCCGTGCCACCCGGAATGAACCAGGTCTCCTGGTCGACATCGGGCGGGTTGTGGAACTTACCGGTTTGCCAAACATAGTCGCCATGGCCGCCGATCAGGTGCGGACGGGTGTCGCGGTTGGCCTGCGAATGCACGATCAGCACCTTCTCGCCCACCTTTGCTTTCAGAGCATTGTCGCCCGTCAGTGCGCCCACGGCGCCATTGAAGACGATGTGGCTCGGGGTGAGGGTCCGCATGACCGCCAGCGTATCGTCATAGGCTTCGCCGACGCTGGCATATTTCTTGAAGTTGCCCTCGGCATCACGAGGGACATAAAAGTCCTGCTCGCCGACATAGTAGATGTGGTCATAAGCCAGCTCCTTGCCGTGGCCATCGGTGAGGCCTTCGCGCGGCAGCACCATGATGGCGCCATTCATGCCCGAGGTGACGTGCCACGGAACCATTCCGGGAGGTGCGCAATGGTAGACGAAGACGCCGGCCTTGGTGGCCTTGAAACGCAGCACGGTGCGTTCGCCGGGATTGACCACCGTCAGCGCGCCGCCGCCAAGAGCACCGGTGGCCGCATGGAAGTCGATATTGTGCTGCAACTCGTTGGTCTCGGGGTTGATCAGCGTCAGCTCGACATAGTCGTTCTGGTGCACCACCATCAGAGGGCCGGGAACCGAGCCGTTGAAGGTCATGGCGTGCACTTCCGTGCCCTTGTCGTCGAGGATCATCTTCTTTTCCTCGATCGTCATGGTGAACTCGTAGATCTTAGGGCCGCCCAAGGCCTTCTGGGTATGGGCATGGACGAAGGGCGGCTTGACGAGTTCAACGTTCACGCGCTCCAGCATGGCGATATCGGCCGCGGTCGCCGCGGCGTTCGTTTCGATCGCGCCGCCTTCGGCGCGGGCCATCGACGCCGCAATGATCGGCGTCAGGACGCCGGCAAACGCGGCACCGCCGAGGATCGTGCGGCGGGTCATCTGAAACTGCTCGGTCATTGAGTTTCTCCTTTTGAAAGGACGGAGCGATGTCTATCGCCCAGTCCTCTCTGTTCTAGAAGCATTCGCGCCAACCTCTTTGTGATGGGACAAACAGGCCGTTTCGGCTGCTGCGGCATTTTGGCAGATGCTGATTTGCTCTTTGCCATCTCGCAAAGAAAGCACCCCGCCGATGCTCTAGAAACAGGTGACTATTGCAAAGGAAAGTGACATCAATGTCTGCAAATCCCCCCGTGAGCCGCCCCGTGCCGCGTGGACTTTCCCGCACCGGACCGGTGCTGTTCTCCTATGGGTTCCGGCCATTTTTTCTCGGCGGCGCTTTTTGGGCATTCGCGGCCATGGGCCTGTGGATCGCCGCAATAACAGGCCATATCACGATTGCCGAAACCTATGGCGCGCCCAACTGGCACGCCCATGAAATGCTGTTCGGCTTTGCCTCCGCCGCGCTTGCCGGCTTCCTGCTAACGGCGGTGCCAAACTGGACCGGCCGCCTGCCAGTGTCCGGCTGGCCGCTCGCAGGGCTCTTCACGCTCTGGTGTGCAGGGCGCATCGCGCTTCTCGCCTCCGATACGATCGGCGTTGCCGTCGCCGCCACCATCGATGCGCTCTTTCTGCCCGTTCTGCTCGCCATCTGCACGCGCGAGGTGGCCGCCGGGCGCAAGTGGAAGGACCTGAAGGTTCTGGCCGGGCTCGCCGCCCTGTCGCTCGCCAACGTGCTCTATCACATGGCGGCCATTCACGGCGGGCATGACCATATGGCGATCCGGCTGGCCGTCGCCGCCTATGTCGTGCTGGTCATGATCGTCGGCGGGCGCATCATTCCAAGCTTTACGCGCAACTGGCTCAACAAGTTCGGGCGCACGGATTTCCCGGTGCCCTACAACAACTATGACATGGTCGCGATCCTCGCCGGCACCGGCGCGCTCGGTCTCTGGGCCCTTCTCCCCGAACACCCGGCAACCGCCGCTGCAGGCGCGACCGCGGCCGCCCTCCATTGCATCCGCCTGCACCGCTGGCGCGGCTGGACGGTGGCGCGGGAGCGGATCCTCGTGATCCTGCACATCGTCTATGCCTTCATCCCACTCGGGCTTATGGCCCTCAGCCTCAGTGCGCTTGGATATCTCGAAGAACGCTCGGTATTGCATCTGCTCTCAGTCGGCGCCATCGCCTGCATGATGCTGGCAGTCATGACGCGGGCGAGCCTCGGCCATACCGGCCGCGCCCTAGTCGCATCCAAGATTACGGTCGCCTCCTATGCCGCCCTCATCCTCTGCGCCGTGGTGCGCCCTCTCGCGGAAATCCTGCCGGACCTTAGCCCCGCCCTCTATGCCGCCTCGGGCCTGCTCTGGATTGCCGCCTTCGGCCTCTATTGCCTGGAATATGCACCGATGCTCGCACGTAAACGCCGCGCACCCCTCTGAATCGAAAACGGCCCGGAGGGTCTCTCCGGGCCATTTTGCTTCAGGCAACGTCCAACACCATCTCGGGCGTCCACGGCGGCTCGTAGGTCAGCCGCACCTCCGCATATTCAACGCCCGGCACATACCAGACGCAGGCCTGCACCGCCTCCTTGAGGAACTCCGTCGCTGGGCAGAAGCGTGTCGTCGTGGTCATGGTGACGTAGACGACACCGCCTTCTTCCACCGCGATATCGTAGACCAGGCCGAGATCGATGATGTTCTTTCCGATCTCGGGGTCGATGATCATGCGTAGCGCCGCGCGGATATCTTCGGTCATCGTGACCTTGTCCGTCTCGTTCATCGCTTTCAAACCTCCCCGATCCGCACGAGGATGCGATAAGCCGAGCCCGTGTCGTCAAAATTGCCGGCCCATTGGTGGCCGCGCTTGGTCAATTCTGGAAAGAGGAACAGCGGTTCTCGCGCCAGCACAGCGAAGAGGACCTCACCCGGCTTCAGCGCCTCCGCAGCGGCGAGAATACGCACCATCGGCTCCGGCGGATCGAGATCGGTGAGGTCGAGATGTTTTGAAGGATCCGGCCATGTCTCGGGGCGATCGGCATCTACAGAGGTTTCGACGGGCGCAGTCTCCTCGCGCGGCATGAACAGCACCTCCCAGTCGCCGCCGTCGATCTCGCGGGCTGCATGGTCGAAGCCACGCTCTTCCATCACACGAAACAGCGGTTGCGGGCGAAACGTCGCGAGCAGCGCCAGCCCCTGTCCGGGTCGCAGCTCTTGCACAGCCTGCATGATCGCCTGGAATGGCTCGCCGCCACTGCGCAGGATCGGCCGCACATCAAGCACCTTCGGTGAAATCTCGGACATCATTTATCTCCTTGGAAAGCGGATAGAGGCAGAAAGAGGTGCGGCCGCACCATCCCGGCGGGCGCAAGCAGGGCAGCCGGCACGATGGACAGGCGGCGCGCCCGGATGAACTCGCGGATCAGGCAGAGCGTCGCAAAAAGCTGTGCTGCGACGGCCATCCGGAAAAAGTCGCTTGTGCCGGCAGCAAGGGAGAGCGTCGCGACAACCACTGCACCGTAGTAGATGCGGAACAGGATAAACGCATGGCGCTCATCGACGAGATCCTGCACCCGCGGCACGGGCGCACGGCCCAGGACGGGACCATATGCCTCCAGCCAGGTGAGAAAGGCGACGATCTTGTAAAGCTGTGCAAGGCCGAGCCCCGTGAGCCAACCGAAGACGAAAAGATAGACGACCGCCGCCACCATGTCGCCAGCCCTGAAGGCGGGCAAGTTAAGAAAGAGAATAGACAGCGCAAACAGGCCAAGTGCCGCGAAGCTCGCGCGGATATTCAGTTCCGCCTGCTTGCGCTTCCGTCGACGATAGATGAGCAGGATATCGGCGCCATAGAGCATGACGGCCACCAATGTGAGCAGCAGCGCGGCGGCGAAAAGCAGTGCGGCGCCGAAAAATCCGGACAGCACGAAGAACACCGCCACCGCAACAAGCCCGACAGCCAGGCTCGCGCCCCACCAGACGGCACGGCCGGTCGAACGCTCGACCTCCGGCGCCAGCAGGAACATGGAGAACAGCCGATAGCTGACGCCGACGGCCGTCACACTCAGCCAGCCTCCGAGGCCAAGGATGGCATGCAGTTCGACGCCATTGGCGACGAGCCGGTCGAACAATGGGCTTTCCGCGAGACCGGACAAAGCGGCCGTGAAAGCAGAGCCGATAAGGACCGTACCGACGAGCGAGCAAAGGCCGGTCGCAACAAAGCGGGCAGGAAGCGACAGAGGCCGCGCAGAAAGGAGCGTGACGGCGAGGATGCCGGCAAACAGGCCGAAACCGGCCACAAGCATCATGCCGCCAACGGGCAACAGGGCAAGCGGCAAGTCAAGTGACCCGGACAACGCAACGAACCCGCCCACAAGAGAGCTCAGTCCGCCGAGCAGCAGCAACAGGGCCGGCGCGGCGAAGCTTCCGCCGACGACATGCCGCGCGATGAGCACCGGCACGAATTGCAGCAGCGCGCCGGCCATCAGCAGGCTCAGCCAGCCGATGGCGACAAGATGGACGACGACAAGCGTTTCCGGCGCGCTGATATCGGCAAAGGGAAAGCCATAGCCGGCCACCATCAGTCCCTGCCCCGCCACGAGCATGAGGCAGGCGGCGGCGAAGTAGGACATGGTCCAGCGGGAGAGGGTTGCGCCCGGCATCTCGGTTTCCTTCGCCGCGCCTGACTTAGTGTTCTGCGCCGCAGCAGCAATCGCAGCTACCACCGTCTTCCAACCGGTCGATCTCGACGCGCCAGACTTCCGGACCCTGCTCAAGATAGCCCCAGCCGAACTGGCCGGGGAAATTAGTTTCGAGCTGATAGTGCAGTGGCCTCGGATCGTGATCGCTGGTGATCAGCATGGATTTGCCGGGCATCAAGGCGCCGAGTATGCCGAAAATGCGCGGATGGCGTTCGCGCGGCGGAATGGTGCGTACGTCGATCAGGGGCTTGTCCAGGGTCTCAGACATGGTGTGAAGTTTCCGTCTCGGCCGTTCCGATACCGTTCCGCGGGGCACGGCCCGACCCGACCGGAACCATCTGACGCTAACCCCGAGCGCCGCCGGGCACTTTGACCCTGCGCAAACAATTGACGATTTTCAGGCCTCCTGCCGCGCTCCTTGGCTTTTCGCAAAGAAGGGGGTGCCTGCTGCTCCTACCCTTTCTGCAATCGACACACGGAAAGGAACGCGCCATGCAACAGGCCCTAATCGAAAAATACGGCGAGGCGCGGCTACCGCGCTATACGAGCTATCCGACTGCGCCCGCCTTCGCCCCCGTCGTCGGCTCTGGCACCTATGGCGACTGGCTTTCCAGCATCAAGCCGGGCACCGAGGCCTCGCTCTACCTGCACATCCCCTTCTGTCGGTCCATGTGCTGGTATTGCGGCTGCCACACCACCATCACACAGAAGGACGCGCCGATCCTCGACTATCTTGACATGCTGCGACAGGAGATCGGCCTTGTCTCGGACCGGGTGGAAAGCCGCATCCAGGTCCGGCACATCCATTTCGGCGGCGGCACGCCGACGATCATGCAGCCGGAGGAATTCCGTGACCTGATCGGCCTCCTGCGCGCCCGCTTCGGCCTCATCACCGGCGCGGAGATCGCGGTAGAGATCGATCCGCGCACGTTGACGGCGGAGATGGCGGCAGTGCTCGGCGAGGCAGGCGTCACCCGCGCCAGCCTGGGCGTGCAGAGTTTCGACCCCGTCGTGCAGAAAGCGATCAACCGCGTGCAGAGCGAGGCGCAGACCGCCGAGGCCGTAACCAGGCTGCGCGCGGCCGGTGTCTGCGGCATCAATTTCGACCTCATCTACGGCCTGCCGCACCAGACCGTGCGATCCTGCGTCGATACGGCGAAGGCGGCGGTCGCCATGCGGCCGGAGCGTTTCGCCGTCTTCGGCTACGCTCACATCCCCTCCTTCAAGAAGCACCAGCGGTTGATCGACGAACGCGCGCTGCCGGATGCTGCCGCACGCGCCGCGCAGGCGGAGGCGATTGCCGAAACGCTCGTTGCTGCCGGCTATGTGCGCATCGGCCTAGACCATTACGCTCTCCCGAGCGATGATCTCGCGATCGCCGCAAAACGCGGCCGGCTGCGCCGCAATTTCCAGGGCTATACGACGGATGCCTGCGAAACGCTGATCGGCTTCGGCGCCTCGTCTATCGGCCGCACGCCGGATGGCTATATCCAGAACGAGGTACCGCCCGGCCCCTATGCTCAGCGCATCGCGTCGGGGCGGCTGGCCACGGTCAAGGGTTATCGGTTGACCGCCGAAGACCGGCTGCGCGCCGAGATCATCGAGCGGCTGATGTGCGACTTCCGCGCCGACATCACCACGATCGCCGCCCGTCACGGCTTTGACGCCGCACCCCTTCTTGAAGGCAATGCACGGCTGGCAGCACTCGCTAGAGACGGTGCGGTCGATATCCGCGGCGGCACGGTCACGGTGCGGCAGGATCATCGCTTCATCATCCGCGCCGTCGCCGCCGCCTTCGACGCCTATATCGACCAGTCGGCCCGCATGCACAGCAAAGCGGCGTGAACGCAAAAGGCCCGGCGTGGTGCGGCACGCCGGGCCTTTCTCGCAGATCCCGTGTCCTCTATCCCACGAGACCGCGATAAATCGCCGGCAGCGCCGCTGGCAGCCGGGCGATATTGCTGACGATGGCGTAGCCGTTGCGGCCGAAGATCGCCGGCACATAGGCCTGCGCCTCCCTGTCCACCGTCACGCCGAAAACGCTGAGGCCCGTGCGCCGGGCCTCGTTCACGGCCCGGCGGCTGTCCTCCAGCGCGAAACGCCCCTCGTAATGATCGACGTCGTTCGGCTTGCCGTCCGTCAGGATCAGCAGCAGCTTGCGCCGGTTCGGCTGCGCGCGCAGCTGCGCCGCCGCATGGCGGATCGCCGCGCCGATGCGGGTGTAGAAACCCGGCTTCAGCGCGGCGATGCGCGCCTCCACACCATGGCTCATCGGCTCGCCGAAATCCTTGACCGTCTCGACGCGCACCCAGGAGCGGCGGCGCGAGGTGAAGGTGAGAATGGAATGGCTGTCGCCGCAGGCTGCGAGGCCATGAGACAACACCAGCAGCGCCTCCTTCTCCACGTCGAGTACCCGGCGGTTGTCGAACCAGGCATCGGTGGAGAGCGACACGTCCACGAGGATGGTGACGGCGAGGTCATGCGCCTGCGGCCGGCTCATCAGATGGATGCGATCGCTGCCCTGACCGCCGGCGGCGAGGTCGCTGCGCGCCCTCACCACCGCATCGAGATCGAGCTCGGCGCCGTCGAGCTGCGCGCGCAGCATTTCATGGCGCGGCCGCAGCACCTCGAACTGCCGGCGCACGCGGCGGATAAGGCTTTTCGTATCGGCATCGGCCTCCGGCACTTCGGCCGTATCCGGCGCGGGAGCGGCCAGCACGCGGCAATGGTCCGGCAGATAGGTGGCCGTGCGATAATCCCATTCGGGATAGGTGAACTCGCCCGTCAGCTGCGTGCGGTCGAGCGCTTCCGGCGGCAGGTCGAGATCGAAGCGGAAGCGCGCAGCGGGACGACCCTTGCGCTCGCCGAGCGTCATGTCGTCGAGCTCGTCGGCGGCGGAGGAATCGTAGTCGTCGCTGTCGTCGCCGGGGCGGTCGACATTGACCATCTCGGCCATCGCCAAAATCTTCTCGAAGCGGTTAAGGATGAACGGGCTGCGCTCGGTCTTGCGGTTCACCGCCTTCTCGCGCAGCGCCACATGGCGCTCCGTTTCCGGCGCGTCGGGGTTTGCCCCGGCGGCCGGCTGGTCTTCTTCGCCGCGGCCCTCGCCCTCCTCGCGCCACAGCGCATCCGGCCAGAGCGGCACGGGAAGCATCGGCAGATAGCCGGCCGGGGCGCGATGCGGGAAAATCACCGGCAACGTCTCGTCGGCAAGCCCGGCGCCCTTGCGCAGCAGGCTGAGAATGCGGTTCTCGACATGGCGCTCGACGGAGGGAAGCGCGCGGTGCTGGCGCGCTGCCAGCATGGCGGACGAAAGCCGGCGGTAGCGTCTTGCGAGACCGGGAAAAGCCGCGAGCACGGCTTTCGCCGTCGCCTCCGCGCGTTGGAGAATGGCGATGTCCCGCAGCAGTGGGTCGCTTTCGGCAACCGGCTCG